>QHWL01000260.1:0-200 GCA_003222555.1 Acidobacteriota bacterium
CTCGCGGAACAACGTCAGGTACGTGGCAAGCTCAGCGTTTGGATCGCCGAGCTGCTTGGCGGATTCCAGTGCGCGCTCATTCTTGTCGAGCTCGGCCAGCACGCGCGCTCTGGCATCCCGGAGGTGTCGTCGCACCTGATCCTTGCCCGATAATGTCGTCGGATTGATATCCTTACGCTCGATGACCCGACGAGCGAACT
>QHWL01000260.1:310-5360 GCA_003222555.1 Acidobacteriota bacterium
TCGCGCCGCCGAGACTCGCAACGTTACGCTCCGTGACAGCGGGCTGCTTCGTAAACGAGGTGCCGTATTGCCACAGGTAGACGATCGAGTCCTCGTCCCCGCCCTCGAGCCGTGCGCGAATCGCTGCATTTTCGCGCGAAACCCAACCGGGCCAGGCGGACTCGAGCTCAGCTGGCGTCTTTCCTGTCAGCTCTCCTGGCAGGCTCTCTCGCAAAGTCTCCAGAATCGGTTTGGCGTCGACGTAGGGAATGTTCTTCCTGACCGAAACCGGACGCGCGGCGGGACGCGGTCGGTTCTGCGTCTGACCTTGCAGCGGCTGTAGGCGTGCCGCCGGAGCGGTGGCCCAAAGCGCGAGCGCAACGAGGGTGAGGAATTTCGAGGTGAGCGGTCGAGAGGGGAGTGTCACCAAATTGGCCCGTCGCGCCGGCGTATCCTGTCTCTACTAGAAATTCGGTACGGGCTAAGGATTGAGGGCTAAGGCTACGCCTTCGGGCTGATATCGTCAATCACGATGCGCGCCACTGATTGCTGCGGGTTCCGGAAATTCTGACGCTACGCTGAGCCCGAGGGCTCACACCGCGAGGTAACGGGAAGTCCAGGGCGGTAACCCCTCTGTTGTCTAGCCGCTGCCACACCACCCTCTACTCATCGGGGGACCGGAAACGGACGGTGTGCCCGTCTGGGTAGGTGATGGCTACCAGAAGCCCAATCGGACTCTTGCCGTCCGCCGCCGGCACGTACGTGACGGTGATTTCCTCCCCGGGCTGAAGGGCATTCGGTCCGGTCTTACCGATCCCCAGCCGCGCGAGACTGGTGACGCTGCCGCCGGTGATCGCCCACTCGGTTGTCGAGCCATCGGGGTTCTTGACGTCGAGTTTCATCGACGAGTGGGGATTCACAAGCCTAAATGCCTTGAACGACCCAGTCACCTTCGCTTCCTTCTTCAATGAGTAGGCGCCCGCGAGGGAATGATGCGCTTGCAACGACGCACCGGCCAAGAGCCATCCGCACAAGACAACGCATCGCAAAGTCCACTTAGTCATTCGTACCCTCCTCAACATCATCGGCACCAGGGGCCATCATGGATGCGACCCCTAAAAACGGATCGGGTCGGCCAGCACTTCACTTGAGGCGACGAGGCTGCTCGTCGCCCCTGCTAGTGCCGAATCTGCGTGACGGCCGCACCGTCCTCGTAAATCTCGCAGTTGCCTCGCTCTCGCAGCAGGCCCGCGTCGGGATTCGTGTTGCGGCGTATCGTTCGCGTCGGCAACACCCACGGCTCCACGAGCACCTCAGGGTCTTCGACCGTGACGTCGTACAGGATTGCATCGCCCTGACGCGTGAATCGCTCCACGACATGCATCTGATCGGAGTGGAAGAAACCGCCGCGCCCCAGCCATGTCGTATCGATGAAAGCGACGGAGTCGAGCACGAGCGTGTCGCCCTCCCACCGTCCCACGGTATTTCCCAAATACGTGATATCGAACGCGGCCTCTGCGTTGTGCGGGCGGCCATCGGTCGGGATCACGCGATACTCGCCGTATCCGCCCCCGGCATCGCCTCCAAAATAGAGAAAGGTAATATCCCTATCCGACTGGTAGATGCGTCGGGGCGGGCCCTGCCGCGGGATTCCCAGAGGTTGGCAGGTCATAACCGGGTCATACTTGTTCGTCCACATGTCGAGCTGCTGAACTTTGTCCCAGTGCTCCGGCTTGTACAGTGGACGATTCAAATTGCCGAACCGCGAGGGCGAGTAGAGCTCAAAATCTTCCGTCTGATTGGTTTGCCGGCTACAGTCGGCACCCTGCGTTGGACCGCATCGGCGCCCACCCCCCGTCATGTAGTTCCCAATCCAGTCCGTATAGGACCAGTTGCCCGTCAGGTCAGGATGCCCGGCTAACCGCGGCGTGGGCGCCGACTTGTTTACTGGAGGTTCCGCCTTAGCGAAAACGCCACGGGGGAGCTGCCCCGTCACCTTGATTGCAGTCTTCACGCTTGCCGGCACGGGCGCAACCACGTACACGTCGCCCGTCTCCGTCACTTCCGTCGTCAGGTCGCGGACGACCGCGCCGTTCCGACGCTCGACCATCTTGCCGGCGTAAAACACCCCGATCTTGTTCAGCGAGTTGTTCCAGTCTTGATAGTCGCCGTAGGTGAACTCCGTGGTCGTCGATCCCTGGGTGACCACCACGCGCTCGGCCATATACTTCGCATCAAGGGTGGCTGTCGCGGTCGCCCCTGGAACGCCCGGAATCGGGAACGTCACGACCGGCTTACCCGTCTCCCACGACACGGACGTCTGGCGCACCTTCGCGACACCGCCTTCGAAAAGAGTGCCTGGATTGGCCCCCAACCAAAATGTTTCCGTCGTCCCGGCCACAGCGGCCTTGGGCGCGCCCTGGGGACTTGCCCAAAGGCGGATGAGCCGCTCCTGCTCCGTCCCCGGCATCGGGCTGGTCTTCCCCTTCGTTGGACCGATCTCCGCACCGGGCGTGTCTTCGTTCCAGGCGTACAGCCCGCTGACCACCTCGATGTTCGAGTACGTTTGTCCGTTTGGCCGCGTGCAGGCGTACTGAATCCGCTGACTGAAGGTCTGGTAGTTGATGCTCGCCCGATATTTTGTGAGCGTGCAAGGTTGTCCGTCCACCTGAATCGTCCCCTTGCCCTGATATTCGAGCGATGCGACCATGTCGCGTTCATCATGGCCCTTTAGCATGCCTGTGCCCCACATCCAGTGGAAGAGTACGGCCTTCAGGTCTTTGGCGTTCGGTGCGGGTGTGTAGGGTTCAGCAACCGCCCCGGGTGGACTCTGCGCGCCGGCCGTCAACGGCCCGCCGATCGCGAGGACGACGCCGAACGCGATCCAACTAATCTTTCGACGAAACCCCATGGTGGTCCTCCCTCTTGTCCAATCATTGGCGCCACCGCGAGAGACCGTGATGACGTGCCCGCCTACACCAGGTTAATCGTCTTCAGCCGACATTTCCGATTTGATGCCCGTTCATCGGTCGCATCCTACACCACCCAGACCGCCTTCGGGTCGGATTCCTCCATGGATCTCGCATCGAAACACGGTCCGTTTCACGGTGCCGATGATCGCCGACAGGCGCGTATCTGTAGGCGCCAAGCGACAGGTCGTTGTCTACGGCCCGCTTCCGCGTTGATGATGAGTCGTGCTCTTCGGCTGCTGTGCGACCACCTCATCCTTACCAAGGACGCGCTCGGCCAACTGAGCTACATCGGCAAAATCAGTCTGCACATCATTTTGGCGGATCACAGCAATGTTATGCTTCCCGGCGGCGATGTCTGACCATTCCACGATCGAGGCATCCACGAAGAGAATCGGACTCCTCCTCCTACTCAGCGGCGTCCTGTTTGTCGTTGCGCGGCCATCGGCCATGATTCCGGACCAAGTGCGCATCGACACGGGCGTGCTCGCCGGCGTCGTCGGCACCACGCAGCCGGCCGTCCGTATGTTCAAAGGCATTCCGTACGCCGCGCCGCCCCTCGGAGAGAACCGGTGGCGGGCGCCACAGCCTGCGGCGAAGTGGGATGGCGTACGCAACGCCGACGCCTTTGGCGCGCCGTGCGCGGCCGGCGCTCCCGTTGGCGGCCGTGGCGGTGCTCGTGGCGCCGCTCCCGGGCAGACGCCGGCCGCGGCGCCTCCGCGCGAGCCGGCACGCAGCGAGGACTGTCTGTATGCCAACGTCTGGACCAGCGCCACCTCGCCGAACGACAAGCGGCCGGTCATGGTGTGGATCTATGGCGGCGGTTTCACTGGAGGGTCGGGCGGCCTGGCCTGGTATGACGGCGAGAACCTCGCCGCCAAAGGTCCGGTGATCGTCACCTTCAACTATCGCCTCGGGTCGCTCGGGCTCTTCGCGCATCCGGATCTGGCGAAGGAAGCCGGTCATCCCGGCTCGGGCAACTACGGCATGATGGACGCCATCGCGGCGCTGCAGTGGGTGAAGCGCAACATCTCTGCGTTCGGCGGCGACCCGAACAAGGTGACCGTAGCAGGAGAATCAGCCGGCGCGATTATGGTTGGCGCGCTCGTCGGTTCGCCGCAGGCCAAAGGGCTTTTCACCCGCGCCATCGCCGAGAGCGGTGGCTGGATGGGCCTCACGATGGGTCGCATGCAGACGGCGGCCGTCGCCGAGGCCAACGGCGTCAAGGCGATGCAGACGCTAGGCGTCTCGACGATCGCGGAACTCCGCGCGAAACCCATCGGCGAGCTCTCGATCCCGAGCGGCGGCCTCGTCGTCGACGGATTTCTGATTCCGGAAGATCTGTCCTACACGTTTCAAGCTGGGAAGCAGAACGCCGTAGACGTACTTACCGGATCGAACAAGGACGAGGCGAACTTCGGCGTGTGCCCCGGCGCTGGCGGGCGTGGCGGCCCCGCAATGACCGCGGCCACTTTCCGCGCCGGCGCCGAGCGCCGGTTCGGCGACGCCGCGGATGCGTACGTGAAGCTCTATGGCGTGACGTCCGACGCTGACGCGCCGGCTGCGGCGCATATGGCATGTGCGGACGAGATCAACTGGAACATGCGGCAGTGGGCTGCGGCGCAGGTAGCGAAGGGGAAGAACGCATACACCTATTTCTTCTCCCACATCCAGACGGTCAACGGTCAGCCGTCACCGCAGGGCGCGACGCACACGGCCGAGATCTCCTTCGCGTGGAACAACGCGAAGGGCCAACCCACGCAAACGTGGAACGAGGTCGATCGCAGGCTCGCCGACCAGATGTCGTCTTACTGGGTCAACTTCATCTCGAACGGCGATCCCAATGGCACCGGGCTCGCGCGCTGGCCGGAATTCAAGGATCTGTCGAACGGCAGGGTGATGGTCTTCGCGGACACGCCACAGGTCGAGCCGGCGGCACCGGCCTCGAAACTGGCCTTCTATGCCGCGGCGTTTCAGCGTCTGCTGAAGGGCGCCACGAACTAACGTGGGGCTCCGCCCCACACCCCGGCTCGGTCGCTCGCGGGGGCCCTTCGCCCCGCGCCGCTCCCTCGCGGGCGCGCTGTGCGCGCCTCCGTTATGCG
>QHWL01000260.1:5410-5880 GCA_003222555.1 Acidobacteriota bacterium
CCCCTCTCCGGGGGTGAATACCCTTAGCCCTGAGGGAATCGCATAGAGCAAAGGTCAGTCGGTTTGCAATGCGTATGGCGAGAACGGTCACGCTCTATTCGCAACCGGGCTGAATGTTCTGCAACCGAGTGAAGGAGTTCCTTCGCAAGCAGAACGTCGCTTTCACTGACCGCGACATTTCGGCCGATAGCAGCGCGTTGGCCGAACTCGAAAAGATCGGCGTGATGACGACGCCGGTCACGGTCGTGGACGGGGAGACTGTCATCGGATACGACGTAAACCGGCTGAAGGCGTTGTTGGGCGTCTCATAGTCTGCGGCAAGAGCCGTGTTACGCAGCCGGGCGACGGCTACGCGGCTCGCAGACGCCCGCCCGTCGTGTAAATCACATCAGGAGTTCTTCCAGCGCCAGCTGCACGAGTCGCGGATACACGGGATTGAGCGTCGTGCACGCGCTGAAGGCGCCACCGTA
>QHWL01000190.1:0-963 GCA_003222555.1 Acidobacteriota bacterium
CTGCACCACGCGATCGCCTTTGGTCCACGCTTTCATCGCTCTCCTATGCTCCCGGGGCGCAATCCTCTTCCCTGGCGTTTACTTGCGCTGGGGCCCAACTCCCCGCGCTTTCGGCTCAGGGCTGTCGCCGCTCGAGCCGCGGCGCCCGTCATCACGTTCGCGCGGACGTCACGCCAGCGTGACCCGCGGGCACTGATTCGTTATCGCCAACCCCCGCGACCGCCGCGTCGGGGACCCCGATTCTGCATCACCCCACACGCTGCCGCGTGGGGGGTGGCCGGTTCCTTGCGTGCGCCTCGCGCTTACCAGCGCGGCTCGCGGCGTCCGCCGCCACCGCCGCCGCCACGATTGCCGCCAAATCCGCCGCCACCGCCGGAGAACTCGGGCTTGGGACGCGCCTCGTTGACGGTGAGGCTGCGGCCGCCCATCTGAAACTGGTTGAACTCGGTCGCCGCCTTCTGCGCTTCGTCGTCGGTCGACATCTCGACGAACGCGAACCCGCGGGCACGACCGGTCGCGGCATCTCGCATGACGCGCACCGACTCGACCGTCCCGGCTTTGCTGAAGAGCTCCTGGAGTTCCGCTTCTCCCGTCGTGTACGGAAGATTGCCGACGTAAAGCCTTCGACCCATACTTTCCTCGTCCTTCTTGGTAAGCCCGGGCGTCCCTCCCCGGTCTTTTGTGCGGGGTCCCTGCCCCAGCCTTTGTCCCGGGTCCCTCCCCCGGTTATATCCGGAGGACCTCCGGTTTCATCCGGGTGGTACCACGTCGGCTAAGCAGGCACGCTGACGAGAGAGCGAGTCAAAACGGAGGCTCGATCGGCTCTTGACGCGGGCGAAGCAGGCAGGGCTGACCACCGGAAGCGCGTAGTCTATCAACGCCGTCGTGCACAAGCAAGCACAAGAAAGCCAGGGTTGTGGGGACCGGGGTCGGGATTCGTTTTCAAGAACTGCCACGGGCGCA
>QHWL01000190.1:981-6309 GCA_003222555.1 Acidobacteriota bacterium
TTGGCTCCGAGCGCCTGCTCGATTCTCCCGTCCTCGACGGCCGGCGCGTTGGCCTCGTGTGCAATCCCGCGTCGGTCGACGCCCAGCTGCGGCACATCGCCGATCGTCTCACGGCGCATCCGCGCGCGCGGCTCGGGGCGATTTTCGGGCCGCAGCACGGATTTCGATCCGACGTGCAGGAAAACATGATCGAGACCGGGCACGGCGAGGACGACGTTCGCAGGGTGCCGATCTACTCGCTTTACAGCGAGACGCGCCAGCCGACCGCCGCGATGCTCGGCGACATCGATCTGCTCGTCATCGATCTCCAGGATGTCGGCACGCGCATTTACACCTACATCTACACGATGGCGAACTGCCTGATCGCTGCGCGCTCGCAGGGGGTCAAGGTTGTGGTGTGCGACCGGCCCAATCCGATTGGCGGCCTCGCCGTCGAAGGCCCGATGCTGCTTCGCGCGTTCGAATCCTTCGTCGGCCAGTTTCCCATTCCGATGCGCCACGCCATGACCATCGGCGAGCTGGCGCGGCTCTTCAACGAGGAGTTCGGCATCGGCGCCGACGTCGACGTGATCGCGATGGAAGGATGGCGCCGCGACATGTACCACGACGCCACGCGATTGCCCTGGGTGCTGCCGTCGCCCAACATGCCGACGCTCGACACCGCGATCGTCTATCCGGGGACGGTGCTGTTCGAGGGAACCAACCTGTCGGAAGGCCGTGGGACGACACGCCCGTTCGAACTGGTCGGCGCGCCACGGATCGTCGCCGAACGGTTTGCCGACGCGATGAACCGGCTCGAGTTGCCGGGCGTCCACTTCCGGCCCGCGGTGTTCGAACCGACCTTTCACAAGCACGCGCACCAATGCTGCGGCGGCTGTCAGATCCACGTGCTCGATCGCGAACGGTTCAGGCCGGTCGCGACCGGCGTCGCCCTCCTGACGGCGTTCCGCGCGAGCGATCCGGAGGGCTTCGCGTGGCGCGCTCCGCCCTACGAGTACGAACGCGAAAAGCTGCCGATCGATATCCTCGCGGGATCGTCCGACGTACGCGAGCAGATTGAGCGGGGAACCGCCGCGGCGGAGATCGCCCAATCGTGGGAAGCCGGCGTTCAGCCGTTCCTGAAGATTCGAGAGCGATTCTTGATGTACTGAACGAGGCTCACGATTTATCGCGAAGGCGCGAAGAACCTCGAAGATCACGAAGAGTAATTTGGTACGAGAGCGCTTCGTGCCTTTGTGAAGAACGTGGCTACGTGATCGGACTAGTTGGTGTTGGTCGGGCTCGCCTTCTTTTTCCCTGTGTACTCCAGAACAAAGAGACCAGTCCCGACGCGGTCAGAGGCGTAAGCCAAGCCCCGGTGGTCGATATCCACGTCATTGATCTGGATCGCAGTCGGTTGGCCCTTCGCCAAAGGGTGGGAGTTCTGATTGGTCTTTGGAATGTAGTACCCCAACTCCTTCATGTTGTACGGATCCGAAATGTCGAGCACCCGCACGCCGGCATTGAAGTAGGCAATCCAGGCGATCTTGTCCACGAACCGGTTCAGATCGCCGTTGACCGTTTCGGCATGCTGGTGCGGACCGAACCGGCCTCCCTTTTCGCAGAAGTTGCCGACGGGCACCTGCCAGAACGATACCGGTATCGGGTGGGCCTCGTTCGTAATGTCGAACATGTACGCCATGGATCGCACGCCGCTCTTGCAGGGTTTCATGTCCGCCCCGCCGCCAGCCTCGTCCGTCACGAAGGCATACCTTCTGGGCAACGCATCTCCACTGAAGTTGGGCACGGTGTCGTAAACGATCGGCGAGACGGTGTGCGGTCCTCTGTAGGGAGGTGAGACGTCGTAGGACCAAACCAGCTTCGGAGTTGCAGGATTCGTAATGTCCCAGGCGCCCAACGGCCCGGCGCCACGAAAGCCGATGTAGAGCCGGTGGTTTGGCTCATCGACGACCGGATGGTGCGCGTACTCTCGGTCGAAACCTGGCGCACCATTCTTCTGGCTGGGCAGAATGGCCCTGCCCAAAAATTTCGGGTTCTTGGGATCCTTGAGATCCCAGATGTGCAGCACGACCGAACGGAACCCCGGCTCTCCGGAGGCGGTATAGAACAGGCCCGACTGCTGGGACCAGTAGCCCTTGTGCGCCCGGATGATGAACTTGCCGCCGCAGCCGGGTCCGCAATTGTTCGGCGGCGTGCCGGTAATCTCCGACACGAGCGAAATCTTCGAAGGGTCGGTCGCTCGAGTCGTGATGTCAAAGATCTGGAACTTGAAGTCCTTGCCCGTGTCCCAGCTGCGGGCAAGATAGTCACGTTTCTCGGGACCGAAGTCGTACACCACTTGCACGGAGCGGGAATTTACGTGTGCGACCTCATTCGGGATGTGCCAGACGAGCTTCGGTTTGGCCGGGTCGGAGATCTCGAGGATCGACGTTCCGTTGTATTCCATCTTCCCGGTGATGGGATTGAGAATCGGTTGGTCATTCGATTCCGCGTCCTCGTGTTAGGACTGTGGCCGACATACACCCAGTTTCCATTGGCCGCGTCCGATTTGGTCGTCACTTGCAACGACTGGCGGCCTTGGAGATCGTTGTATCCGACCAGCCTCACGTTCTCCGCGCCATCCGACCGTGGATCCGCGGGAGCCTGCTGCGCGGCGACCGGCCCGCTTGGGGGCGAGCACGCCGCAAGAGCCATCAGAAACGGTCCCACGCACAGCGCCGGCACCAGAGCGCACGACGACGTCGAGCCGCTTGAGTGCTGTCTGGTCATCATGGCTTTTCCCTCCTCCGCAATAACCGTGCGTCGATCTCTGAGCCGGCAGTACGCGTGATGGCGCGCTTTGTGGCGGTTTTTCGCCGGAATTGTATCACACGCGTCTCGGTCATCTACGGGGACGGGGGCCCGTGCCTTCGTGATGAGACTGCCCGATCGGTTTACTTCTTGCGGGCAGAGCCGCGCGCGATGCGAATTTGCTCGGCGTGGTTGTGGGCGTGCGCCGCGTAGATCTCGAGCCAGCGGGAAATGGTGTAGCGGCCGTGCTCGCTGTGCGTCCCCTCGCGCGCCCACTCCGTTTCGCTCATCCGCTCGAGAATCTCCGCCGTCGTGCGCCTCGCCGCCTTGAACGCTTCGATCGAGGCGTCGATCGGCCGGTCGTAGTACAGCCGCCGCGCAAACTCGTCCTGGTCGTAGCCGACGATCTGCGGATTGTCGACGGCGATCAGATGCCGGAGCCGGATTGCCGACGTCATCTCGCTGTCGGCGAGGTGATGCGCGATCTCGCGTGCGGTCCACTTGGCTGGCGCTGGCCGCGCGTCGAGCTCTTCATCGGTGGCGCCGGCGAGCGCGTCGGCGACAACACGGTAGCCGTCCTTGTACTGGTCGATGAGCTTTTGGCGTGTCAGTTTATCCATTTTTACTTTGCGGCGGGGCCCCACCCTTATCACTGCGCCCGGGGCCCCACCCCCGGGCGCTCTCACTCGCGCCTTGGCGCTCGATCGGGCTCAAGGCTGTCGCCGCCTGTGCCTTCGCGGCTTACGCCGCTCGGCATTGCTTGAGGCGACTGTCCGCTTGGAGCAACAATACGTATGCGTGACTTTGTGCCTCCAGATTGCCCTTAGTCAGCTCTTCTAATTAGCCCCGCGTCTTGGCGATCCCCGGTGCGGCGGCTTCCTGCGCCGAAGCCGGCTCGAGATGGTGCGCGATCAGGTGAGCGCGTAACTCCTCGAACGCCTTGGTCGGCGTGTCGGCGTACTGGAGGAGCTCGAGATCCTTTTCCGCGATCGCGCCCCATTCCGCCATCGGCTTGAAGTCGAGTACCTCTTCCCAGTAATCGCGGCCGTAGAGAATCACTCCAATCTGCTTCGACAGCTTGTCGGTCTGGACGAGCGTGAGGATCTCGAACAGCTCGTCGCACGTGCCAAAGCCGCCCGGAAAAATGACGAGCGCCTTCGCGAGGTACGCAAACCAGAACTTGCGCATGAAGAAGTAATGGAACTCGAAATGCAATCCGTCAGTGATGTACGGATTGGCATCCTGCTCGAACGGCAGACGTATGTTGAGCCCGATGGTTTTCCCGCCCGCCTCACGCGCGCCGCGATTGGCGGCTTCCATGATGCCCGGACCGCCGCCCGACGTCACCACGAAGCGGTGGTGCTCGGACTGTAACGAGAGGCTCCACGCCGTCAGCAACCGCGCGAGCTCGCGGGCCTCCTCGTAATATCGGGCCCACTCGAGCGCCTTGCGGGTCTTCGTCAGCTCCATTTGATACTGTTGGTCGGCGTCACGCACCCCGCGCGCCCGCAGCGTGGCCAGCGCCCGCTCCGCGCGCTCGCGCGAGTCGACGCGCGCCGATCCGAAGAATACGACGGTATCCTGAACCTTCTGCTCCTTGAATCGTTGCAGCGGCTCGAGGTACTCGGAGAGGATCCGGATCGGCCGCGCTTCCGCGCTTTCGAGAAACCCGGCGTTGAGGTACGCCATCGGTTGCTGGAGCATAGGCTTGCCACTTTATCATCAGATGCCGGGGGGGAAGTTGGCACTCTGGTCCTTGGTCCTTTGGCCTTGGGCCTTGGTCCGTCCTTAGTCCTTGGCGTCCTTGGTCCTTGGTCTTTCGCCTTGGCGCGATCACGTAAGGACCAAGCGCCAGGGACAAGGGACGACCGAGGACCGAAGGACGGACGAAGGACGAAGGACTAGGCACTAAGGACGACGCCCCAACCGCCCAGGGATGCTATGATCCGCCCCTTCGGAGGAACTGCCCTATGGTCGTGAACATCGCTCGTCGTTCCTTTCTCGTCGGTCTCGCCGGCGCCGTCACTTTGACCCTCGGCGTCGCCGCCCAGCAAGCGACGAGCGTGGCCGCGCTGCACGCCAAGGTTCATAAGCACCTGGTCATCAAGAACGCGATGGTGATTTACGGCAATCGAAGGCCTCCGTTTGGTCCGGCCGACGTCGTGATCGAGGACGGGCGAATTGCGACGGTGGGAACTGCCTACGACAGAGGCGTGTCGAACCCGCCTGGGACGGACGGATCGGACGCGGTTATCGACGCGACCGGTAAATATGTGATGCCGGGGATCGTCAACACACACATGCACTGGCACGAAGAGCGCCAGCCCGGCTTGCCACAGCCCGTCCAGTACGAGCGCAACCTGTATCTCGCCGCCGGTGTCACGACCACGCGCGAGGTCGGCGGCGATTTCGACAAGTCGAAGCGATGGCAGGCCGAGAGCAACGCCCACAAGATCGTGGCGCCGCGCATTCTGGTGTACCCGGTCGTGAGCAAGGGCCGGACGGGCTCGTCCGACGAGATCCGCGCCTGGATTCGGG
>QHWL01000190.1:6318-11357 GCA_003222555.1 Acidobacteriota bacterium
ACGGCCTGAAGATCATCGCCATGGATCGCGATCAGGTCGAAGCGATCCTCGACGAAGCGCACAAGCTTGGACTTCGTACCGCGACGCACATCGGCGTCGAAGAAACGACGGCGAAAGACTACATCGAGCTCGGCGTCAGCTCGATCGAGCACTTTTACGGCGTGGCAGACGCAGCGCTGAACGGCAGCCAGACATTTCCCCCGGAGATGAACTACTCCAACGAGATCCAACGGTTCGGCCGCGCGGGCGAGCTGTACGCGCAGGCCGATCCGGCAAAGCTGAGCAAGATCGTCGACGCGATGGTCGAGCACCACGTCGCGTGGGACCCGACCTTCTCGATCTACGACGCCAGCCGCGACATCGTCCGCGCGCAGAACCAGCCGTGGTTCAAGGATTATCTGCACCCCTCGATGCTGGAATACTTCAAGGGGCCGCTCGACAACCACGGCTCCTATTTCTTCGGCTGGACGAGCACCCAGGAAGCACGGTGGCGCCGGCAGTATCGCGTATGGATGGATGCGGTCCGGGAGTTCGGCGTCAAAGGCGGTCTCATCACGACCGGCGACGACGCGGGCTATAGCTATTCGTTGTACGGGTTCGGCATCGCGCGCGAGCTCGAGCTACAAGAAGAAGCGGGCTTCCAGCCACTCGAGGTGATCGAGCACGCGACGTGGAACGGCGCGAGACTTCTCGGCATGGAGGATCGGCTCGGAAAAGTCCGCGAAGGATTCATCGCCGATCTTCTCATCGTCAACGGGAATCCTCTCGACAATCTCCGCCTGCTCAATCCGTACGGCGCCGATGTGATGCTCCTCAATGGCAAGCCGGCCTCCAACTACACGCCGATCGGCGCGAACGACCGGGTCGAGAACGCACACGCCGGCGGAATCGAATGGACGATCAAGGATGGGATCCCGTATCACGTCCCGACGCTGATGCGTGAAGTGAAAGATCTGGTCGCGAAGGCACGCGCCGACCGCGCTCATCAAACCACTGCCGGACGATGAAATCGACGATGCACGATCGACGATCGACCATTGTCGATCGTAGATGCCCATGTCGAAGTCGAGAGTAGCGCCTGGCCTCGACGTCGCGATCGTCATCGACGCGCCGCCTGGCCGCGTGCTGAAGGCGTTCTTCGAGCACGAGGCGCTCAGCGCGTGGTGGCAGGTCGCGCATTCGGTCACCACGCCGCGCATCCTCGGTCCGTACGCCATCGAATGGGCCCCCACCGACTTTCGTGACCCGGTGCTGGGACGTCTCGGCGGGGTGTTCCGCGGAACGGTGATGCAGTTTCAGGAGAGACGCGGCTTCTTCGTCGCCGACGCATTCTGGCTGCCTCCCGACGGCGATCCGATTGGCCCGATGTTGCTCGAAGTCACCTGTGCGCTCGTCGAAGAATCGGGCGACGTCCGCTTCAGGCCGGCCGGCAGCGTGGCAACGCGGGTCCGCGTCACGCAAAGCGGGTTCGAGGAAAGTGTGCGCTGGCGACGCTATTATGAGGTCGTCAACGACGGCTGGGAACGCGCCCTCGAGTCGTTGAAGTCACTCTTGGAACACTGAGACGCGACGCGCGATGTCTCGAGGAGCTCAAGCGTGGACCGAACCTTTCTGCTTGTCGGCGCACTAGCCGGCGTTATAGGCGTCGCGCTCGGCGCCTTCGGCGCCCATGCCCTTCGTGGACGACTCTCACCAGAAATGCTCGCCGTGTTTGAAACAGGCGTCCGGTACCACATGTACCACGCGCTCGCGCTGCTTCTCACGGCGGCCATCATGGGCCGCATCGACGGCCGCTCCATCGTGGCAGCCGGCTGGTTCTTCACGGCGGGGATCGTGCTGTTTTCAGGCAGCCTCTATCTGCTCGCGGCAACCGGCATCACCCTGCTCGGCGCGATTACGCCTCTCGGGGGAGTCGCCTTCCTGATCGGATGGGCCTGCCTCGCCGTCGCCGCTCTTTGAGCACCGCGGATCGGTACTCTCTTTGCTCGGGGACGATGGGAGGATTGAAGAAGTAAAAAAGGAAAAAGTTCGAAGGAAAAAGTAAGAAGGAAAAAGTTCGAAGGAAAAGTAGGAAGGGAAAAGGCAAGAGTCGGTTCGAGCTCACCGCCCGGGACCGATGGCTCGAAGCATCACCCCGACCAAGCCGACTACTGCAATGACCTGTCCGACCCAGAAAAGGAAGGACCATTTCAGCAGCTCGAATCGGTTCGTGGCTATTTCCTGCCGGATCAGCGTCCCCTGCTGGGCCATTTCTTCGCGAAGCATCGCTCGCGTCTGACTGATCTCCCCGTGCAGGCGTGCCTCGCCCCGAGCCATCTCGACGCGAACGCTCGCGATCTCCTCGCGCAAGCGCGCTTCGCCACGAGCCATCTCGGTGCGTACACCGGCGAGCTCCCCGACCAGGCGCTGCTCGAACCGCTCAACCGAGCGACCGATCACGTCCTGCGTCCATTCCGTGCGCTCCACTTCAAACAGGCGTAACAGTCCAGCGGTGGCCTGGGCGCCCAGCTGTTCCTGCAGAGCCACGGGCACGTTGCTCGAATCCATCTCAACTTCACCTTTCCGACCTCCCAGACGACGATGCCATCGTCGGAACAGAAAAAGCAAGCGGTATCGGAGGGTGAAATACTATCCCGCGTACGGACGGAACCCCCGTCCGACAAACGTCGTCACGAGCCGCTTCCGCAGTTCGTTGCCGACCTTCCCCTGATCGAGGGGCGGCGTCTTGAACCTGGCGCGAATGGTGGCGAAGCCGTCGGCCAGCGATTCGACACCGACCACCTCAATCGGCGCCAGTACGAGCGAGCCCCAGGTTGGGTCGCGCTCCATCGATTCGCCGACCTGGCGAATCGTGCCGAAGACGCGATCGATGTTCTCGCTGTAGGCCACGCGCACGTCCACGATCGCGTACGCGAATTGCTTGCTCAAGTTCGCAAGCGCGGTTATGGTGCCATTCGGAAACACCTGAACGGCGCCCTCACCGTCGCGCACCACGATCGTCCGCAGATTGATCTGCTCGACCGTGCCGGCGACGCCGTTAATCCGGGCCAGGTCGCCGACGCGCACCTGATCCTCCAGGATCAAAAAGAACCCGGAGATGACGTCGCGGACCAGGTTCTGGGCGCCGAAGCCGATGGCGAGACCCGCAATTCCCGCTCCGGTGAGAATCGGCAGCACGTCGATCGACAGCTCCCGCAACAGCATCAGGACGGCCACAAATGCAACGGATGCCGTCACCAGATTTGTCAGGATGCCCCCGAGCGTCGCCGCCCGGCGCTGCCACTCGAGGTCGGCGTTCGCATGCCGTCGACCGAGCTTGTAGTGGAGGTGCTCGATGACCAGGTTCGCCGCGCGAATGACGATGGACGCGCCGACGATGATGACGATGACGTTGATGCCGTGGACGAGAAACCAGCGCGCGAGCAGGCGGGGGTCCCAACGCGGCTCGCCGGCGCCGAAGCGCGACAACGCGATCGAGATGGTGGCGAGCACCGCGACACCGTAGGCAAACAGGGTGAGCGCGCGAATGAGCTGCCGGGCGCGCGCCTGCACCGCCGCGCGGTTTTCGCTGCTGGCGATGTCGAGGGCAACCAGCAGCCGGCCGACGGCGGCGCGTGCCATGCGCACCAGGACGGCCGCGAGGATGAACGCGAGCACGACGGCGCCGACGGTCGTATAGCGAACGTAGGGCATTAGAGCCGCTGAATCCTCAAATAGTTGGCGTCGGCGCGCGTAAGTTCGGGGCTGATGTTTACCAGCACAACGGCGGCACCGCGTGCCACTAGCCCTCGCGCCACGAGTTGTTCGCTGACGAGCATCCCTGCCGAGTCCACGTTCTCTCCGATCTCGGTGCAGACTGGAACGACGCCCCAAAACAGCGCGAGGCGGCGCGCCGTGTCGTCGCGATCGGTCGTGGCGATAATCGGCGCACGCGGGCGGAGCGCGGACAACCGCCGCGCCGTGCCGCCCCCGCGCGTCACCGCCACGATCGCCTGCGCGTCGCCCCGGTTGGCAAGCGTCACGGCCGCCTCGCAGATCGCCTGCGCGTGATCCGTGCTCGCCTGGTCGTGTCTCCTCATCGACCATTCTGTCGGCGGCGTGGCCTCGGCGTCGAGAATGATGGCGTCAAGCGTCTGCACGGCGCGCGCGGCAAACGCGCCGACCGCGGTCTCTCCCGCCAACATGATCGCATCCACGCCGTCCTCGACGGCGTTGGCGGCGTCGTTGACTTCCGCCCGTGTAGGGCGAGGCTCGGTGGTCATCGACTCGAGCACCTGTGTGGCGACGATAACGGGGATGCCGTGCCGGCGAGCGCAGCGCGTGATCTCTTTCTGCACGCGCGGCACACGCTCGAGCGGCATCTCGAGCCCGAGATCGCCGCGCGCGACCATGACGCCGTCGCACGCCGCGAGAATCTCGTCGAGATGATCGAGCGCCTGCGGCCGTTCGAGCTTCGCGACGAGCGGCACGTCGTGCCACCCGGGTTTCCACCCCAACGCGGCTGCCGCGTTCGGGGCCCACGCGCGGCTGCCGCGCGTGGGGCCCGCGTTGGGGGCCCCGGCTTTCCACCCCAACGCGGCTCCCGCGTTGGGGGCCCCGGGTTTGGCGTCGGCCATCAACTGCCTAACCTGACGCACGTCGGCGGCGCTCTGCACGAAGCTGATCGCGACCATGTCCACGCCGAGCGACAGCCCGAAACTCAGGTCGTCCGCATCCTTCAGCGTGATCGCGGAAGCCGGCAACGGGATGCCCGGCGCGTTGATACCCTTATGCTCGCCGATCTCGCCGCCCTCGACGACCGTCGTCAGAATCTCCGCGCCGTCGGTCGATTCGACGCGGAGCTCTACGAGTCCATCGGCCAGCAACAGCCGATCGCCGGGCTTCACGCTGGCCGCAAGGGCCGCAAACGTCGTCGAGATTCTCCCCGGTTCGCCGGCGAAATCGCCGGTTGCGATGCGCAGCGTCTCGCCGGTCCTGACCTGAAGCGGCCGTCCTCCTTTGAGCGCGCCGGTCCTGATTTTCGGGCCGCTGAGATCCTG
>QHWL01000190.1:11425-12409 GCA_003222555.1 Acidobacteriota bacterium
GCCGTGCGAGAAATTGAGACGGAAGATGTCGGTCCCGGCGGCGATGAGGGCGTCGAGCATCGTGTCGGAATCGCTGGCGGGGCCGACCGTTGAAATGATCTTGGTGTGCCGCATGTACAATTGTTGACATTATGGGGCTAATCGTCCCCGACGCCGTCGAACGATACCTCGCCGGATTGAACCAGCTCGCCGACCCCGTGCTTTTGGAGATCGCGCGTGCCGGCGAGCAACAGGGCCTTCCACTGGTGGACGCGGAAGTCGGCGGGCTCCTGCGCGTGCTGGCCACGGCGGTCGGCGCGACGGCTATCCTCGAGATCGGCACGGCGATTGGCTATTCGGGGATCTGGCTCGCCGCTGCGCTTCCGGCCAACGGGATGCTGGTGACGATGGAGCGGGATCGGAAGCGGGCAGCGCAAGCGCGCGAGAACTTCGTGCGGGCGGGCGTCGCCGACCGCGTCACCGTCATGATCGGCGACGCGTCGCTGATGCTGGCGAAAGTGGCCGGCCCGTTCGATCTGATCTTTCAAGACGGCGACAAGCGCTCGTACCTGCCGATGCTCGACCGCCTCGTCGATCTCGTGCGGCCGGGCGGGCTCATCGTCACCGACAACGTGTTGTGGGACGGCGAGGTGGTGCCAGGATTCATGGCGCAGGCGACGCGCAAGGCGGAAGACACGCGCGCCATCACGGAATACAACGAGCGTCTGAGTCGTCATCCGCGGCTGATGACTTCTATCGTGCCCTGATGACTTCTATCGTGCCGATACGCGACGGCGTCGCGATTTCGGTGAAACAGCCCGGCTGAACAAATCACGTTCAACGCAGAGACCGCGGAGACCGCCGAGAAGAAAATGCCCGAGGATTGCTCAGCGCTCTCTGCGAGCTCTGCGTTCAAACGTTGCATTGTTTCACAGGCTATTCAGGCGGACCACCAGAGGAAATCATGACCGTCGACCAATGGCTGCAGGCCGCGATCGCCGACGC
>QHWL01000191.1 GCA_003222555.1 Acidobacteriota bacterium
GGGGTGTCTTCGTCGAAAATCACCACAGCATCGACGCACGTCAGCGCGGCGAGAATTTCGGCGCGTTCCCGCTCGGGAGTGATCGGCCGATCCGGCCCTTTGTTGACCCGCACCGATCGATCGGAGTTGATGCCGACGATGAGCGCTTCACCGAGCCGGCGAGCGTGCTGCAGGTAGCGGAGATGGCCGGGATGCAGGAGATCGAACACGCCGTTCGTGAACACGACAGTCTTTCGCGCCGCGCGCAGGCGCGCGATGAGGGCGAGAGCGTCAGCGTCGGTGAACATTCAGTACGAGCAGAACACAACGATCAACGCAGAGCGCGCTGAGCTCACGGAGAAAGCCTCGGTAAGATCCTCTGCGTGCTCTGCGGCCTCTGCGTTGTCTGTCGTGTTCTATAGTGCTGATTCATCGAAGACGGTCCATTACATCAGGGGCCAGGCCTGAACTGCACGTTGGGCGAAAACGTCCAGCGGTGACGCGGACGGTAGATGCCCACATCGCGACTCCGCGATTTGACGCGGAACGTGTACAGAAGACGATGGTAGTCGTACGGAAACCCGTCGCGCTTGTGCACGGCAACATCGAGCTTGTAGGTGCCCTCGACCAGATCGAGGCTGTCGATCGCGAATGTTGCTTCCGCCTCTCCCGCCAACCGCTCGGGATTCATCTCTTCGAGGTAAGTATTGGTGCCATAGCAGCAGACGCCGTCGACATTGAAAAGCCCGACGCCGAAGACGAAGTCGTCGGTCGGGTGATTCGCGCGGACCCGCAGGCGGATCGACAGCGAGTCGCCGGAGTGAAAGACGAACGTCGGTTGACCCTTGGTGTCGAGAAACGCGACGTCGGTGATTTCCACCTCACGGGACCCCCACCTCCCTTCAGTCGCCTGAAACAGGTCCGCAGGCGGGCCGGCCGGGTGCGCGGTCAGCTCCGAGACGTCGTGGTGGCGCTCCCGTAGATCTGTAACTTCTTTGAATCGCGCCGCAGCCCCGCTCCCCAATGCCTCGCGCGGGGCCCCCGGCGTGCCGGCCGGTGCCGGCGAGCCTGGTTCCTGGCGGCTTGCTGCTTCCACGGCACGAGCGGTGGCTGTCGCCAGTTCCTGTTCTTCGCTCTCTTCCACCTTCGTCAGATACGCGCCGACGACCCGCTTGGGATCGCCGAGGGCGCGCGCGACACCGCTGTCGAGCCAGAGCGCCTCGTCGCAGAATCGCTCCACGAGGTTGAGCGAGTGCGTCACGAGCAGGATCGTCTTCCCGCGCCGGCGGAACTCAGCGAACTTGTCGAGGCACTTGTGCGTGAAGCCTTCGTCGCCGACCGCGAGCACCTCGTCGACCAGCAGGACGTCTGGGTTGACGTGAATTGCCACGGCGAATCCGAGCCGCATGTACATGCCAGAGGAGTACGTCTTGACCGGCGCGTCGATGAAGTCCCTCAGCTCGGCGAAGTCCACGATTTCGTCGAAGCGCTCACGGATTTCGCGCTTCGTCAGGCCGAGCATGATGCCGTTGATGAAGACGTTCTCGCGGCCGGAGATCTCCGGGTGAAAGCCGGCGCCGAGCTCGATGAGCGCTGAAATGCGGCCATCGACGCGGACCGTGCCGCTCGTCGGCTTGGTGATGCCGGCCACGAGCTTGAGCGCCGTGCTCTTGCCCGACCCGTTCCGGCCAATCACGCCGTAGGTGGATCCCTTGGGCACGCTGAACGATACTTCTTTCAAGGCCGGGAATGTTTCGCTCGGCTGCAGGTCGCGGAGGATGCTTCGCTGCAACAGCGCGCTCTTGAGCGTCGAGAAGTGCCGGCCGCCGTAGCGGCGGTAGACCTTCGACACGCCGACGAGCTCAATCGCGGTCATGACTACGGCGCCGCTTCATCACGAAGACACGAAGCGACACCAAGAACACGAAATGCTTTTGTACAAAATGATTCTTCGTGACCTTCGTGATTCTTCGTGCCTTCGTGATAAGCCGTTGATGCCAACACGCTACACCGCTTCAGCGAACGAATCGCGCAGCCGGTCGAACAACCAGAAACCGGCGAGAAACAGCACCGCTGACGCGCCGCCCGTCGCGAGCAGCCACCTCCAGTGACCGATCGGTCCGCGGAAGAACAGAATCTCCTGGTACGAGACGATCACGTGTGTCATCGGATTGAGGTCGAGCACGCGCTTGCTGAACCCGGGCGCTTCCGTGATCCAGTACAGGATCGGCGTCGAGAAAAACCAGAGCGTCAGGACGTTCGACAAGATATCGCGGATGTCCCTGAAGTGCACCGTCAGCGCCGACAGAATCAGGGCGAGGCCCGCGGTAAACACGAGTTGGACGAGCACCGTCACCGGAAACCAGACGAGATCCCAGGCATCGGGCCACCGCTGGTAGTAGACCAGAAACCCAATCAGAATCGGCAGCCCCAGGAAGAAATGGATCATGTTCGCCAGCACGCTGACGAGCGGCAGGATCTCGGCTGGGAACAGCACTTTCTTGATGAGATTGCCACCGGAGATGAGCGACCCGGCTGCCTCCGCGAGCGACGAAGAAAACCAGGTCCAGGGCAAGATGCCACAGAACATGAAGAGCGCGAACGGTTCGATCTCCTTCGAGTGCATCGCCGGCAGCACGACGGCGAAGACGAACGTATAAATCAGCAGCAGCATCAGCGGGTTGATGAACGACCAGAAGAAGCCGAGCACCGAGCCGCGATAGCGCGCCTTGAGCTCGCGCGCGACCAGGCTCTGAACGAGCCCGCGATAGCGGATTAGGTTGGCAAGACTGGAAAACAAAACGTAGGGCGGACCTTTCACGTCCGCCGCCGTGGCGGGTCCCCAACACCCGCGCTACTCAACCGCGCGTGCGCGCGCGCGTCGCAACCTGCAGACGGACCAAGCTCTTGAGCAGCGAGATTCGCGCCCGCTCGAAATCCATATCCATCGTTGGCTTCGAGAGCCGGTCCTCGGCGCGTCTTTTCGCCGCCTCGGCCCGCGCGATATCGATCTCGTCGGGCTTCTCGGCGATTTGCGCGAGGATGGTCACGCGATCGGGCCCGACTTCCGCGAAGCCAAACGCCAGAGACAGGTAGTGTCTCTCCTGACCCTCCCGGTACCAAAGCTCGCCCGCCCCGAGCAGCGCCAGCAGCGGCGTGTGCCCGGGCAGGACGCCGAAATAGCCGTTGGCGCCTGGAATTTCCACCTCGTCGACCTGCTCGTTGACGAGCGACCGCTCGGCGGAGGCGAGCTGCAAACTCAAATGCGATGGTAGTGCCATGTCTCATCGGCGGGATTCGGGGTTCGGGGTTCGGGATTCGTCGCGGTCCAAATCCCCAATCCCGAATCCCAAATCCCGTCTTAAGCCGCCTGCCGCTTGCGGAACTTGTCGATCACTTCGTCGATCGTGCCCACCATGTAGAAATCCTGTTCTGGGATTTCGTCGTGCTTGCCCTCGACGATCTCCTTGAACCCGCGGATCGTGTCGGCGATGGCGACGTACTTGCCTTCGAGCCCGGTGAACTGCTGCGCGACGAAGAACGGCTGCGACAGGAACTTCTGAATCTTGCGCGCACGCGAGACGGCAAGTTTGTCTTCTTCCGACAGCTCGTCGATGCCGAGAATCGCGATGATGTCCTGCAGATCCTTGTAGCGCTGCAGAACCTGCTTCACCGACCGCGCGACGCCGTAGTGCTCCTCGCCGAGGATGCGCGGATCGAGGATGCGCGAGGTCGACGCGAGAGGATCCACGGCCGGATAGATCCCCAGCTCGGAAATCGCGCGCGACAAGTTGGTCGTCGCATCGAGGTGCGCGAACGTCGTCGCGGGCGCCGGATCGGTGTAGTCGTCGGCCGGCACGTAGATCGCCTGCAACGAGGTGATCGACCCCTTCTTGGTCGACGTGATCCGCTCCTGCAGCTCGCCCATTTCGGTGAGCAGCGTCGGCTGATACCCGACCGCCGACGGCATGCGGCCGAGCAATGCCGACACCTCGGAACCGGCTTGCGTGAAGCGGAAGATGTTGTCGATGAACAGCAGCACATCCTTGCCTTCGGCGTCGCGGAAGTACTCGGCGACGGTCAACGCCGAGAGGCCGACGCGAAGCCGCGCGCCCGGCGGCTCCGTCATCTGACCGTACACGAGCGCCGCGCGCGACTTGGCCGAGTCGTTGACGTCGATGACGCCGCTCTCCTGAAACTCGAGCCACAGGTCGTTACCCTCGCGCGTGCGTTCGCCGACACCGCCGAACACCGACACGCCTCCGTGCTTGAGCGCGATGTTGTGAATCAGCTCCATGATGACGACGGTCTTGCCGACGCCGGCGCCGCCGAAGAGTCCAATCTTGCCGCCCTGCAGGTACGGCTCAAGCAGGTCGACGACCTTGATTCCCGTTTCGAACATCTTCAAC
>QHWL01000192.1 GCA_003222555.1 Acidobacteriota bacterium
GCGCTGGCACGAGTGTCCTCAGGCCACCCGATGTTCTCGAAGATGTTTGTCGCACGCGCTGACGGTGATCGCCCAAATGTCATCGTCGGCGAGACGGCTCGCCGGCATCGAGCTGCCGGGCACGCCGCGTCGGACGGTCTGAAAGATCCGATCGTCGCTCGACCCGGCCGTCCACAGCGTCGTCAAGTCCGGACCGAAGACGCCTTTCGCATCGATGCCGTGACATTCGGCGCAGCTCGACTGAAAGCGCGCGGTACCGGTGCGAATGGCATTGGGATCGCTCTCGCGCGGGTTCCTGGCCGGGCCTTGCGCGAGTCCCGCGAACAACACGAGGATCGTGATCCACATATTCCTATGGTAACGTTACGCCCCTTGTCCCCTTGCGCGTCAAGACTTTCCTTTCGGACGGCACTGTCAAGTTGCTCACGTATGGGATATTAAGAGTGTTGAAACGAGCGTTCGAGGTACGCAGGAATCCTGCGGCAAGGAGGTCGAATGGACACTCGCATCCGTTTGCTGTTTGTGGCAGTCGTGCTGCTGGTCGTCTCGGCGGCTGGCGTTCGTGCCCAGGAGGCGACCGTCATCAGCGGGCAGGTCACGACGAAGGCTGACGGCCTGTCGCTGCCAGGAGCCACCGTCTCGATTCCCTCGCTCAACGTCAGCGCGGTGACCGACCAAGAGGGACGCTACACCCTGAACATTCCCGGCGACGTCGTGAAGGGGCAGCTGGTCGAGATGCAGACCACGTTCCCCGGCCTCGCACCCACCTCCAGCCAGATCAGGCTGACGCCCGGCACAATCACCCACGATGTCACGATGACGCTATCGTTCGCCGAGGAGGTCACCGTCGGATCGCGCGCGCCCGGTGCGGAGGCGGAAAAGGCGGTGCCGGTGGACATTCTCAGCGCGAAGCAAATCGAAAGCATCGGTGCCACCGAAACCATGCAGGTGATTCAGCGGCTGGCGCCCTCCTTCAATTTCCCGCGACCGACGATCTCCGACGGAACCGACGCGGTGCGGCCTGCCACACTTCGCGGCCTCTGGCCCGATCAAGTACTCGTGCTCGTCAACGGGAAACGCCGGCATCAAACAGCGCTCGTCAACGTCAACCAGACGATTGGCCGGGGATCGACCGCCGTCGATTTGAACGCGATTCCGGTTTCGGCCATCGAGCGGATCGAAATTCTTCGCGACGGCGCCGCCGCGCAGTACGGCTCCGACGCCATCGCCGGCGTCATCAACATCGTCTTGAAATCGGGCCCGTCGCCGGCGTCGGTTTCGTTTAGGGCCGGTGGCAACCGGGGAACGTTCAGCGATGTGTTCGGCCAAGAACACGACTTCACCGATGGTGGCACCTACGATGCCAGCGGGAGCTATGGAGTGAAAGTGGGTGCGGGAAGCATTACCGGGGCGGCAGAATTCCGCGATCGGAAAGGGACCAATCGCGCAGGCCCTGACATCGGCGACCAGCTCCGGATTGGCGACGCACGCAACAATTCGGTGCCGCAACCCAATATCCACTGGGGCGATTCGAATGAGCGGGATGCCCTCGCCTTCGCGAACGCCGAGTTTCCGCTCGATGCCCAAAAGACAACGACGTTTTATATGTTTGGCGGGTTCAGCCACCGCTTCAGCTCTGCCGGCGGGAATTATCGACGCGCCATCGATACCGGCGACTGGCCCCAGATCTACCCGCTCGGATTTCTGCCGCTCATCGAACCGATCATCATCGACGGCTCCGCGTCGGCCGGCGTCCGCGGTATACGATCGAAGTGGTTCTGGGATGCGAACGCCGAGCTCGGGCACAATCACATGGACTTCTTCATCACGAACAGCCTGAACGTGTCGCTCGGCCCATCGATTCCCCCCAACCAGAGAGATTTTTTCAGCGGAAGCATGGCCTTCAACCAGTTCGTGAGCACGTTCGACATGAGCCGGCCGGTCGACATCGGGCTGGCAGGGCCGCTGAACGTCGCGTTCGGCGCCGAATATCGCCGGGAGAACTACCGGATCAAAGCAGGCGAACCGGCGTCGTACGTCGATGGCGGCCAGCCGAACCAGTTCGGCCAGCCGGGGACGCCGGGCGCGCAGGTATTCCCCGGATTCCGACCATCCAACGAGCTCAGTCAAAATCGAGACAACGGCGCGGGGTACGTCGACGTCGAGGGAGATTTCGTGCCGCGAGTGCGACTGGGCTTCGCCGGTCGGTTCGAGCACTACAGCGACTTCGGCAACACCACGAACGGCAAATTCACCGCCCGCGTCGAGGCGCACAAGCGCGTCGTGTTCCGCGGAACCGTCAGCACGGGATTCCGCGCTCCGGCGCTCGGACAGGAGTATTTCAACGCGGTCAGCACGAACTTCTCGCTGATCAACGGCGTGTTCGTGCCGCTCGAGGTCGGCACCTATCCGGTCTCCAGTCCGCAAGCGCGCGTGCTCGGCGCCACCGATCTGAAGCCCGAACAATCGCGAAACTACAGCGGTGGTCTCGTACTCAACCCGGTGGGTTCGCTCGACATCACCGCCGACTTCTATCGAATCGACATCGACGACCGCGTCATCCTCACCGATAATTTCACCGGCGCAAAAATCGCGACGCTGCTAGCGCCATTTGCCGCCAATAGCGCGCGGTTCTTCAGCAACGCGATCGACACGTCGACCAAAGGCGTCGATCTCATCGCCAACTTCGTTCGGAGTTTGCGGGAGGTCGGCGTTCTACGGCTGCAAGCCGCGTACAACCACACCAGAACCGGCGTCGTGCGGGTGTCGGCGACGCCGCCGCAGCTCGCCGGCTTCGAGAACACGCTCTTCGGCGACCAGTCACGGCGGCTCTACACGTGTGGCCAACCAACGGACAACATTCGGCTGACTGAAGACTGGCAAAAAGCGAGCGTCGGCGTGGTCGTGCGCGAAAGTCGGTACGGAAAGTTCTGCAGCATCGAAGCGGCCGACCAGACGTTCGGTGCGAAGTGGATCACTGATGCAGAGCTCGCCTACCGGTTCGGCAAACAAACGGTTGCGTTTGGCGTCGAGGATCTGTTCGACGTTTTTCCGGATCCAAACGTTCCCGCGACGGCCAACCGAGGCACCCGGACCTTCCCGCGCAACGCGCCGTTCGGGTTCAATGGCCGCTACGTGTACGGGCGGCTATCGATAGCGATGTGAACACGTAGGTGTCCCAAAAACAGATGATTCAGGGACGCCGCCCGTTCCATCCGGAACCTGCGCGCAACATGGCGCGGGACCCAGGCTCCGGGCTCAGTCACATCCAGGATCGGGCAAGGCTTGGGATTGCTTGGCAGAAACACAGGAAATCATAACAGGTTACGCATCGTGTCCCGCCGCCTGAACGCCGCGTGCACACCGAGCACCGACGTCAACGGATTTCCGCCTAGGACCGTCGATGGGCTCAACTTAATCGAGTTCAGGGTCGTAGGTGCGCCGCTCGTGAAGGTCGGACGCACCGCATCCCAGTCGAGGAAAAAGTCGCGCGACGTCGAGCTGGACACGTCGATGACGCGCACGCGGAAGTTTCGTTGGCCAAGTCGGCTTGCGCCCCACGGGCGACCCCATGTATCCGTCGTACTTCCAAGCGTGAGCGTCCCTGAGTCGTGCCCAGCGTTCCCGTCGCTTTCGGTTACCGTACTATGACGTCCGCACGCATCCAGGGGTGAATGCAGCACTGATAGTGGTGGACGCCGGGTTCTTCCAGGTCTGGCGCGGAGTGTCCGCCGGGCGGAATGAAGTCGCCGCCTCCGAGCTGCAAGCACTCAGGTGCGGGCACGGGGTTGCCTGAGAGTACGTTCAACGGTGGCACGATCCCGCCCCCGAACTCGTCGACTTCCGTGAACGTGTGAACCTCGCCCCCGTAATTCTGGGCCTGCACAGCCTGACCGTCTCGCAAGCTGACCTCACCGGGGGCAAAGCTCCAGGCACCGGCGTGCTGCGAGTTCGTCAGCTCAGTGATGAATGTGTCGAACGACACGCCGCCATTGTTGACACAGGTTCCCGGGCCGATGACTGCGTTGAAGGATTCAGGATCGCACTGATCGTTGATCGCAACGGTGCGAACGTCGGAGGCAAATCCAACGGTTCTCGCAGCGAAGACGGCTAACCCGACGGCGATTGGGACGGCTGTGAGAAGCTGGTTCCTGACTACCATGTGAGACCTCCTAGGTAAATAAACTGTGTGCAAGACTGTTTCGCTCTTTGGTTCGTTCCAATTCTGGTTCCGAATGCTAGCGTCCGCTCGTCAGTGTCAGCGCTGATGTTTTGGTAACCCCTTCCTGGGCCGCCCCGTGATGGTGACGTTGGTGAACTGACGGTATTGCGCGTTAGTGGCGACAGTGAACGTCGCGCTGGAGGCACCGGCAGGTACGATGATAATTGGTACCGACGCAGCAAGCGCGGTAATCGAGCTCAAAATGGTAAGGACGGTACCGCCGATCGGCGCTGGCTCGCTGAGTGTCACCGTCGCGATCGACGTGCCGCCGCTGCCGCCGGCCAGGGTCGAAGGGTTCAGCGTCAGAGACGTGACCGTCCCACAGCGCGAACCGGCTGCCCGAATATGCCCGGCAGCAGGAGGGTGAGCCCAATAAGAAATCGAGCAGGGCCGGCTTCAACGCGCTGCTCATGAGTGGTCCCGTCGCAGTGACTGGCAGAGACACCCTCCGCGGGCAGTCCTATCTCGCAGCCCCGAGGATCCGAACCGACGCAACAGGGCAACGGTCGCGCCAAGTACTGAGGACGGCGTTCCGCGTCAATAAGCCTGAAATCCGCGTGCAGCGGCCGGCAGGGCTCGAATCGACGTTTCAAAAAGCGAAAACTCTGACGAACGGCGTAAGTCCTTTTTTGCCATTCGAGCGACGCGGCGAGCGCCCGCGAGTAATCCGCAAACAGTAAGCACCAAGTTGACAGGTCTTCGACCCCGGCGGACAATACAGAAGATGGTTCGCCGGATCCGGA
>QHWL01000193.1:0-10558 GCA_003222555.1 Acidobacteriota bacterium
CGGCCGCGATCAGTCCCGCCTCCGGCATGAACGAGCTCGTAAACTGCAGCACCGCTGTCGTGCCCTCAGGCCGCAGGCCCGGCCGCTCCTGGAGCAGCAGCGCGACCGCGCCGCTCACAACCCCCGCCGCCATGCTCGTGCCCGACAACTGGATGTATGCGTCGTGCCCGCTCCCCGCCACATGCCGCCCGGGAAACGCCCGCGACAGATAGCTGCCCGTGACCTCGGCTGACACGATGTGGCTCCCGGGTGCCACCATATCCGGCTTCAGCACACGGTCGTAAATCGTCGGCCCGCGCGAGCTGTACTCCGCCACCGTGTCGTCGCCTCGCTGCGGCGTGTCGTGAGTGTCGATCGCGCCGACCGTGGTGGCGTGCGGGCTGTTCCCCGGCGAAGTGATGCCGCCGATAATCCGCCTGCCATCCGCCGCCTTCCCGAAATTCCCCGCCGCGGCGACGACGACGATGCCAGCCTTCACCGCCCGCTCCACCGCCTCGCACATCGGATCGTCGCGGTACGGCTGCAGCACCGGCCCGCCCAGAGACATGTTGATCACGCGGATGTTGAAGTCGGTGCGATGGTCGATCGCCCAGTCGATCGCCTCGACCACATCGCTGGCCTTGCCGGAGCCGTCGGCGCCCAGCACGCGGAGATTGATAAGGTAAGCGTCCGACGCGATGCCCTGGTAGTCGGCGGTGTCTGGCGTGTTTCCCGTCGTGCCGGCGATGATTCCCGCCACATGCGTGCCGTGACCGTACAAATCCATGCCGTTGCCGCCGGTGAAATCCTTCGTCACGACGACGTGCCCCTTGAGCGCGTTGTGCGTGGAATCGATCCCGGAATCGATCACCGCGACGCCCACGCCCTTGCCCGACAAGCTCCGCAACGCGTTCGCGCCGGCCCATGCCTGATCGGCGCCGATGCTCAGGGCGGTAACGTCAGCCACCGAGTGAATCGGAGCATCACCCGACAGATGATCGACCGCAGGGTCGGCCTGCAGCGCCGCGAGCTGACCGGCGGTGAGCCGCAGCACGGCGCCGCCCCTCTTGAGGTACCGCTTGACGGGCACGTTGACGCTCGTCGCCATCGCGTCCACTGTCGGCTGGTCGCCGTGCACGATCACGTCGATCGTCTGCGACTGGACGGCCATATGGTCGGCCAGATCGGCGCTCAGCCGCGCACGATGCTGCGCAAGCGCCGGCGGCGTCGTCGCGATACAGAACGCGACCGCAACGACGATCTCGAGGAGATACGACCGACGTGCGCCCGAAGAAAACGGGTTGAACACAAATGGCTCCATTGAGCAGCTTTGTTGTCGTTAGAAGGACGGCCGACGGCCCATCTGTTCCTGATCGAGATTCTCGTGAACCGAGTCGAGCAGCACGCGCTGGGATCCGCCGAGCGTCCGGATCGTCCGCAGTCGTCCCTCGCGGATCCGGTTGTAAATCGTTCGACGGGACACATTGAGGAGCTGAGCAGCATGCTCCAGCGAAACGCTGCGGCCGATACGAGGTTCTAAGATCTGTTCCGGTGCGCTTTCAGATAACGCCATGTCTGCCCTCCGTCACGTTCCGTAGGGCACGGACGGGGCCAAACCTGAGCCGAAGGCCGTGGCGGAAGCCGAGACGGCCGCAAGTGGCTTAAATAGAGGTAGTTAATTCGGTGGTAGGGCTGGGGTTCGGGCTTGCCGACGCGATCGACTTCGGCCAAGATTTTGGCCAACTCGCGCGAGGCCCAGGGAGCGAAGGGAGCATTTTGCACGCAAAATCAGGCCCGATGGCAAAGCAGCGAACGATTCTGATCGGCTAGTTTTCTGACCGGCGAGGTGATTTTTGACCGGACAACGGCGTCAGGCTCGAGCCCACGTCGCTTCGACGGCGCTCGCCATCGGGGTTCCCGCGAGCGGGGGTGCCGATCCACCACCGGTACAGATCCGGCCGGCTGTTCGACGAAGTGCAGACGATTTCGCCGAGCATCTTCCAGTCATCTTCTACGTCGCGCCGCGAGTTTACGTCGCGGCATCGGCTCGGGTGACGAACCGGACTGCCTTGTCGCGGCCCCTATCGTTGTGGCCTGACACGGTCGCGGTGAAGCAGTAGATCCGGCTGAAAGCCGGATGCTGCCTCCACTAGGTCCGGCTAAAACCGGACACTACGTACAACATGCTGATCTACATTGCTCGTCGGGCGGCATTCGCAGTGTTTCTGGTATTTGCCGTTTCGTCGGCAGCGCTCGTGCTGGCACGCCTCGCGCCCGGCGATTACGTCACGACCTCGCTCGGGATCGACGCGCGCCGCGAGACGATCGAGCAGGCGCGTGCGCGCTACGGGCTCAACCGATCGATTGGCGAACAGTACCGCGACTGGGTCATTCGCGCGGCGCGGCTCGATTTCGGGCAATCGCTCATCTACGACCGCCCGGTCGCCGATCTCATTCCCGAACGTGCGGCGAACACCGCCGTGCTCGCCCTCACGGCGCTTCTCGCCGCGACGCTGGTCGGCCTTCCGCTCGGCGTTATCACTGGCAGCCGGCCGGGCGGGGTCGTCCCTTTGGCGATTCGAGCAACTTCGCTGATTCTGCTCTCGATGCCTCCGCTTCTCACGTCCCTGTTCCTGGTGTTTGTCGCCGCGCGCACCGGGTGGTTGCCCGTCGGAGGAATGAGCGCAGCCGGCAGCGCCGGCGGCGCCTCTCTCGACCTCCTGCGGCATCTCGTCGTGCCTGCCGCGGCGCTCGCCATGCCACTGGCGGCGATGTTCGAGCGGCTCCAGGCGCAGGCCATGAGCGACGTCGTCGGCCAGCCGTACGTGCTCGCGACGCTTGCCCGCGGCGTACCGCGTTCGCGCGTGGTGTGGCGGGACGCGCTGAAGGCGGCGCTTCGCCCGGTTGCGGCGCTGTACGGCCTGGTGGTCGGCACGCTTCTCAGCGGTTCGTTCGCCGTCGAGGTGATTACGGCCTGGCCGGGGCTCGGCCGCCTGATGCTCGACGCGCTTCTCGCGCGGGACGTGTACCTCGTGGCGGGCTGCGCGGCCGCCGGATCGCTGTTTCTCGCGGCCGGCACGCTGATGTCGGACGCAGCGCTCGCGCTGGTCGATCCGTCGACAAGTGAGTAGCGCCGGTCATGAAGAGCTTGTGAACAACACACGTTCAACGCAGAGACCGCGGAGAGAGAATCTCTTCATGTTGTTGAAGGCAACCGCGAACGCGCGAAGACACGAAGAAAGCCAAAGTACTTCTGCGAGCTCTGCGTTTAAACGTCGCGTTTTGGCCTGCGCGACAATGACAAAGAGGAACACCTCGTGACGCGCGTCCTCGGATCGACCCTCCTCATTGTCGCGATCCTCGGGGCCGCCGGCGCGCCGGTGCTGGCGCCGCATGCTATCGGCGATCAGTTCCGCGGTCTGCTCAACGCCGCGCCAACCACCCCGCACGTGGTCGACGACTCGGGCCACTGGCATCGGCCGTTCATTTATCCGTGGACGCTCGTGAGCCAGCTCGAGCAGCGCTACGAACAGGACCGTTCGACGCGCGTGCCGCTGGTGTGGTTCGCGCGAGGCCGTCTGGTCGGATCGGCGGACGACTCGCGCGCGCCTCTGATGCTGCTCGGCGGCGACAGCTACGGCCGCGATGTCTTCAGCCGGCTCCTGTTCGGCGCGCGAATTTCGCTGGCGCTGTCGATCGCGGCGGCGCTCGGGTCGATGCTCATGGGCGGGCTGATTGGCGGCGTCGCCGGTTACGTTGGCGGCGGCATCGACGATCTGCTCATGCGGGCGTCGGATTTCGTCATCGTGCTCCCGGCGATGTACGTGGCGCTCGCCCTGCGATCGGTGCTTCCGCTGGTCCTCGAGCCGGGAACGGTGTTCGTGCTGCTGGCCGCCATCTTCGCGGTCGTCGGCGCTCCCTTCATTTCGCGCGGCGTCCGCGCGATTGTCCGCGGGGAGAAGCGCCTCGACTACGCCGTCGCGGCGGCGTCGCTCGGCGCCGGCCACACCCGGCTGCTCGCGCACCATCTGCTGCCGGCGGCGCGAAGCTTCATCGTCGTCGAGATCACGATGCTCGTCCCCGCCTTCATCGTCGCCGAAGCGACGCTGTCGTACGTGGGTCTCGGGTTTCCCGATCCCGTCGCGAGCTGGGGCACGATGCTGCGCGACGCATCGAACGTCCGCACATTCGCGGATTTTCCGTGGCTGCTCAGCCCGGCGGCCGCGATGTTTCTCGTCGTGCTCGGGCTGAATCTGCTCATGCAGCAGACGGGCGTCGTGCCCGTCATGGGCGCGCCGCCAGCCGATGCGAGACGGGTCTCGCGACCCGCGCTACAATCGAAGTGATGAACCTCACGGGCGTCTTCGCGCCGATTCCGACTCCTTTCGATCGCGACAACCGGGTCGACACGGCAAGGTTGAGGGCGGCGCTCGCCCGCTGGGTGACCACTCCGCTCACCGGGTTCGTCGTTCTCGGGTCGAATGGCGAGGCGGTGCTGCTCGACGATGACGAATCAGACCTGGTCATCGCTGCCGCCCGTGAGGCGGTGCCAAACGGCCGGCCGCTCATCGCGGGCGCCGGGCGTGAGTCGACGCATGCGGCCGTTGGAGCCGCGAAACGCGCCGCGGATCTGGGCGCGGACGCCGTTCTCGTCCGTACGCCCGGATTTTTCAAGCCGCAGATGACCAGCGACGCGTTCGTCCGTCATTACACGGCGGTTGCCGACGCCTCGCCGGTTCCCGTCTTTCTCTATAACTTCACCGCGCTCACTGGCGTGAACCTGCTGCCGGCGGCCGTCTCACAGCTCGCGGCGCATCCCAACATCGCCGGCATGAAGGAGTCGGGCGGCGACGTCGCGCAAATCGCCGATCTGGTATCGGGTACGCCGGACGATTTCAGTGTGCTCGCCGGAAGCGCTTCGACGTTTTACGCGGCTCTGTGCGTCGGCGCGGCCGGCGGGATTCTCGCCCTCGGGTGCGTCGTGCCCGAAGCGTGCACCCGGTTGTACCAATTGACGAAAGCCGGACGCCACGACCAGGCACGTGCGCTGCAGCAGCAGCTCGTGCCGCTGGCCAAGCTGCTCGGTTCGGCGTACGGCGTGCCCGGATTGAAGGCGGCGTTGAACCTGGTGGGCTGCGACGTCGGAGTGCCGCGGCCACCGCTCACATCGGTGCCCGATGCCGCGCTCGTGGCATTACGAGAAGCGCTCGGGCACTTCGAAGAAGTCGCGCTCATGGGGCAGGCCTGAAGACGGCAGGTCTCAAGAGCTGCGACAGGACCGCTATGCCTAATCTGCTACCCGACACCGAACGCATTCTGCTCGGCCCTGGCCCGAGCGCCACGTCGCCGCGCGTCATGCGCGCGATGGCGGCGCCGACGCTCAGCCACCTCGACCCGCAAATGGTCGCGCTTCTCGACGATGTGCGCGCGCGCCTGACGCGGCTGTTCCGGGCGCCGGACGGGTCGTTCGCGCTGGCCATCTCGGGCACCGGCACGTCAGGCATGGAAACAGCCGTCGCCAATCTCGTGCGCGAGGGCACGCGCGCATTGGTGGTCGTCACGGGGTATTTCGGCGATCGCCTCGCTCAGATGTGCGAACGCTACGGCGGACGCGCTGCGGAACGCGCTCCAGACCTCGCGTGCCGACATCGTTGCGATCGTGCAGGCCGAAACCTCCACTGGGGTGCTGAACCCGATTGACGCGCTGGCGCCAATCGCGCGCGAGCACGGCGCGCTGACGATTGTCGACGCGGTCAGCTCGTTCGGCGGTCAACCGCTCGACGTCGGGGGGTGGGCCATCGACGCCTGTTATAGCTGCACGCAGAAATGTCTCGGGGCGCCGTCCGGCCTGTCGCCGGTTGTCTTCTCGTCGCGCGCGCTCGAGCGCCGCGTGAAGTGCCGCAGCTTTTATTTCGATCTGCAGTTGCTCGACGACTTCTGGCTCAAGCGCAAGTATCACCACACGATGTCGTCCACCCTCGTGTACGCGCTGTATGAAGCGCTCGCGATCGTGGAGGAGGAAGGGCTCGAGTCCCGCTGGGCCAGGCACGAGCGCAATCACCACGCGTTGGTGACAGGCCTCGCCGAACTGGGCCTGTCGATGCTCCCGCCGCACGGCGAGCGGCTCTGGACGCTCAACGCCGTGCGCGTCCCCGACGGCATCGACGAAGCGGCGGTGCGCCGGCACCTGCTCGACGAGTACAACATCGAGATCGGCGCGGGTCTCGGGCCCCTGACCGGGAAGATCTGGCGCGTCGGGTTGATGGGGGCGAGCTCGTCGCCGCGCCTTGTTTTGCTGTTGCTTGAGGCGCTGAAGAGCGCGCTCAGTCCGGCTAGAGCCGGACCCTACGTACGAGCATGATCAACATCAAGAACTTCTCCGCGGTCTCAGCGCTCGCTGCGTTGTCGTGATTTCGTCATGAAAACAGCATGTTTGTCGATCGCGCTTGCCGTCACCGTGACTGCGTGCGCAACCAATCCGGCTACCGGCAAGCCCCAGTTCTCGCTGATGAGCGAGGAGCAGGAAATTGCCGCCGGGCAGCAGAACGACGTCGAAGTGCGCCGCGAAATGGGCGTGTACGACGATCGCGCGTTGGAGGAATACATCACCACGACCGGGATGCGCCTGGCCCAGATGTCTGAACGCCCCAATCTGCCGTGGCATTTCACGATGGTCGATGTCCCGGCTATCAACGCGTTCGCGCTGCCCGGCGGCTACATCTACATCACCCGCGGCATCCTTGTGTTTCTCGACGACGAGTCGCAGCTCGCCGGCGTGCTCGGGCACGAGATCGGTCACGTCACCGCGCGCCATGCCGTGCAGCAGTACTCGAAGTCGACGGGCGCCGAGCTCGGGTTGATCCTCGGCAGCATCTTCGTGCCGCAGGCCCGGCCGTTCGGACAGCTGGCCGAGAGCGGCCTCGGTTTGTTGTTCCTGAAGAACAGCCGGGACGATGAGGCGCAGGCCGATCAGTTGGGGGTCAAGTACGCGGCGCGCGCCGGCTGGGACCCTGCCGGGGTGCCGCGCATGCTCACCACGCTCGGCCGCATCGAGGAAGCGAGCGACGAAAAAGGCGTCCCCAACTGGCTCGCCACGCATCCGGCGCCCGAAGATCGCGTGCAGCGTGTGCAGGCCGCGGTTCAGCAGGCCGAAGCTGGGGCGACGCGCCTGGTCACCGATCGCGACCCCTACCTCAAACGCATCGACGGCATCGTCTACGGCGACAACCCGGAGCAGGGCGTCGTTCGCGGCAGCAGCTTCCTGCATCGCCATCTGCGCTTCGCGATCGACTTTCCCACTGGATGGGACGTCAACAATGGACAGACACAGGTGGTGGCGAAAGAGCCGGGGGGCAAGCCGTTGATGATTCTGCAGGAGCTGCAAAGGCCGCAAGGGAGAACGATCGAAGACGTGGCGCTCCTCTCCATGCAGCGCGCGGGGTTCCGCGTGGTGAACGGCGGACAGGCGACGATTAACGGCCTGGCCGCATTCGTGGGCACGTATCAGGGCACGCTCCAGGATCTCGGCCGCGTCGAAATCCGCGGCGCGCACATCATGCAGGACCGCAACGTGTTCCTCGTTGCCGGCATCGCGCCCATCGGAGCGTACGACGCCGTGGAGCCTGCGTTCTCGCAGAGCATTCGCTCTTTCCGGCCGCTGACGCGCGGTGAGGCCGAAGCGATTCGGCCCAATCACGTCGGGCTGTATACAGCGCGCGACGGTGACACCTGGCAATCGATCGCCGAGCGTTCCGGCAAAGGTGTCGTCAAAGCGACGACGCTGGCGATCATGAACAGCCACGCCGTCAACGATCAGCCGAGGCCGGGTGAACGCCTCAAGATCGTGGTGGCCGGATGAGCGTCCGGGACCCGCAAGCGGGCGAGAGCCTTCAAACTGAACCGCCTGCGGATGGGCCCCCCTCCGCGGGCGAAGATACGGGCCCGCCCGGACATGCCATGTCAATACTCTCTGTCGGCCGGTGGCTCGCCGGCATCGCCGCCGTCGGTTTCGGTTGTCTCGCGTACGCCTACATCATGCTTCCCGACGTCCGGCCGCTCAGGACATCGAATCCGCCGATTACGGCCTTCATGCTGCTTCGCGCTCGCGAGGCGCAGGCCCGGGGCGTCGCACCACGTCGCGTCCAGCGATGGGTGAGCTACCGTCAGATCTCACCCGAATTGACGCGCGCCGTGCTTGCCGCCGAAGACGATGCATTCTGGAAGCATGAGGGCGTGGATTTCGAGCAATTGCAGGAATCGATAGAGATCGACTGGGCGCGTGGGCGTCTGGTGCGCGGCGCCAGCACGATTACTCAGCAGCTCGCGAAAAATCTGTATCTCTCGCCGTCGAAGAATCCTGTCCGAAAACTGCTCGAGCTCATTCTCGCGCGGCGTCTCGAGGCCCAGCTGACCAAGGCCCGCATCCTCGAGCTCTACCTTAATGTGATCGAGTGGGGTGATGGTCTGTACGGCGCCGAAGCGGCGGCGCGCACATATTTTCACACTTCTGCGTCGACGGTCAGCGCGAACGAATCGGCGCTGCTCGCGGCGGCGATCGCCAACCCTCGGGTGTTCAATCCCGGACGGCCGACGGCGCGACTCATCCGGCGTCAGCAGTTGATCCTTCGTCGCATGGGCGCCGAGTCGCCACCCGTGCTGCCGGCCGTGCCGTGACGCGCATTTTCGCTATTTGTCCAGCTTGCAATCACGATCGGCGTTCGCTATAGTCAGAATACTTTCGGGACAGTTTTCCGCACAATCCGATCACGTCCATTTCATTGCGGGGTTTTCTCTCCGCAGTGGGGATGTGCGATGTGCGACGTCTGCGCAGCCGTCGATAACGGGGAGTACGGCGGAAGACGATGATCAACTACACCGAACGGCTCACGCTGCTGATGCAGGATATCGTCGCGCGCGTGCCGAAGTTGTCGTTCATCGACATCGCCGATGTCCTCGTGTTCGGGCGCGCGGGACGCACGAAGGCCGAGGGCGCCTTCGCCACCTGCCATTGCTTGACGCTCCCGGCGAGTGAGCCGGGGCACTACTTCTGGCGCGATCGCACGACGAGGCGCCTCACGCGACGATCGGAATGGTTCATCACCAAATCACCGGTCGTCACGATCGGCCAGCGGGAAGTCAAATACATGCTGTCGTTCTCGCTGCCGCGCTTCTGCGATCAGAGGCTCGACAAGTCGCGGAAGGAGCGTTTCTATCCAGGCGCTGACCCGTGGATTGCGAAGCTCGACACCGTCGTCCACGAGCTGTATCACGTCGATCCCGAGTACGACGGCATCCGCCGCATCGCGCGCGGTGACGGCACCTACTCGGCCCACTGTCACGGCCATCGCTTCTTCAAAGAGGTGGCGGAGATGGTGCACACGTATCTTGCCGCCCGGCCCGATCGCGCGCTCTACGATTTCCTGCAGCACGATTTCGATTCGCTCGACGCGCGGTTCGGCGGCGTCGTCGGCACCGCGTTCCGGACGTTCCCCTCGTTCCCTCAGCGCTATATCGAGCGCCTGCCAGTTCAGCCGCCATGCGATGCCGACGCCGACGGCGTCCTCGTCGAGCCGTTACGCGTCGGGCATCAACCGGCGCGCTACACGGAAGACGATCTGCACGTCCGCCAGTTTTTGAAGGACTCGTCGCGGAGGCTGGTACGGAAGGGTCAATTCAGAGCGGCTTAGGAAATTTACGATTTACAATTAGGAATTATGAATTGAATTTTAATTCTAAATTCCTAATTCTCAATTCCTAATTTCTAGTTGCTGATACCGAGCCGCCGCGCGCCGACCAGTCGCGGCAACCAATAGCCCGAGCTGAGACGTTCGACGCGCACGACGCCTGCCGAGCTCGGTGCGTGAACGAACTCGTCGCCGCCGATCGAAATCCCCACGTGTGACGGGCCCGGCCCGGCGGTGCTGAAGAAAACGAGATCGCCCGCGGCGAGACGATCGGGATTCACAGCCTTTCCGATTCCAAACTGTTCGCGCACTTCCCGCGGTAGCGTGATGCCGTGCTGCGCGAACACGTACCACGTGAAGCCGCTGCAATCGAAACCGTTCGGATCAGCGCCCCCATTTCTGTACGGCGCGCCCCTGAGCGCCAGCGCCGTGCCGGTGACGGCGTACACGTCGGCCGAGAGGTGCTCGCCGCCGCGGCCGATCGTTGCCGGCGGGGAAGCGCCGCCTGGCGTCGGAAAAGGCCGAGGCACGGCCCCGGTCGACGCGCACGCGGCCGACATCGTGGACACGGCACACAAGGCGAGCGCTCCGATGAGCCGCCGCCTGCGCCGATCGAGGGAAGCTCGAACCACATCGGTCGTATCGGTCCGGGCGCCCGCCTCCCACAGATCTGCTAACCGCCAGTTTTCAAGGTGTTTACAGCGCCGGTGGCTTGACACCCTGACGGCGGTCGGGGCAAAATTCGAGACGATACCCTGAAGACGGACCGGGCGCGATGGAGCGGGAAAGACCCCGCAGTGATTAGATGGAACAGACGCTTCTCCTGAACGCATCGTACGAGCCCCTCAAGATTGTCCATTGGCAGAAGGCCGTCACGCTTTGGTGCCAGGGCAAGG
>QHWL01000193.1:10589-11145 GCA_003222555.1 Acidobacteriota bacterium
TACGATCGGGAGATCCGCGCCGTCTCGTTCAGCTTCAAGCTGCCCTCGGTCATCCGCCTCCTCCGTTATATCAAAATCAAGCGCCGGTTCGACTACGTTCCTTTCTCGCGCGCCAACATTTACGCGCGCGACGATCATCGCTGCCAGTACTGCGGCGACGACTTCCCGACGACCGAGCTCACCTTCGACCATGTGCTGCCGGTCGCTCATGGCGGCCGGAAGGACTGGGAGAACATCGTCACCTGCTGCGTCGGCTGTAACCGCAAGAAAGGCGGGCGAACACCGGCTGAAGCCGGCATGCGTCTGACGCGGATGCCCAAGCGGCCCCAGTCCGCGCCGGCAATCCGCATCACGGTCGGGCTGCGGAACGCGCCAGAAAGCTGGCGCGATTACCTCTACTGGAACGTCGAGCTCGACGACACGTAGCCCTACGAATGCCCTCCCGCGTGGCCGCCATTCATCCGCTGTGGGCGATTGAAGGCGGCCGCATCACCGTCGCAGGCACGGACTTCCCGATCGATCGGCCGCAGCTTCCCGAAGTGCGCATCGGCGAGAC
>QHWL01000193.1:11230-12519 GCA_003222555.1 Acidobacteriota bacterium
CGAGACCGGCTTCATCGACGTCGCGGCGCCGTTTGCGACGGGTCTCCACCAAGTCGACAATCCGGTGTTCGATCGCGAGGGCAACCTGTACGTCACCTACAGCGGTACGCGCGGCCAGCAGGTGCCGGTCTCGATCTTTCGCGTGCGTCCGAACGGCACCCGCGAAACTTTCTCGTCCGGGATTGTCAACCCGACGTCGATGGCGCTCGATCCGGAAGGACGCCTGTACGTGTCCAGCCGCTTCGAAGGCACGGTGTACCGTGTTGGAGCGGACGGCACATTCGAGACCTTCGCCAACGACCTCGGTGTCGCCTGCGGGCTCGCGTTCGCGCCGGACGGGACGCTCTTTGTCGGCGACCGATCGGGGACGCTCTTCCGCGTCGACCGTGCGGGCCGCGCGACCGCCTTCGCGTCGCTGCTGCCGAGCATTGCGGCTTTCCATCTCGCCATCGGCCCCGACAATGCGGTATACGTCACCGGTCCGACGATGTCGTCGTATGACGCGGTCTACCGTGTTGCCCTCGACGGCGCGGTGTCGATTCGGTACGCCGGATTCGGCCGGCCGCAAGGTCTGGCGTTCGACACGACCGGCACGTTGTTCGTCGTCGAAGCGCTGGCCGGCGTGAGTGGTTTATATCGCTTGCCGCCCGACGATGCGCCGGAGCTGAGACTGGCGGGGCCCGGACTGGTGGGCGTCGCATTCGATCCTCTCGGCGGCCTGGTGGTCTGCTCGAACGAAACCGCGTACCGCCTCGGCGTCGGCGGACGCGCGCGAGGGTGAGATCGTGAACAACTCATGTTCAACGCAGAGACCGCGGAGGTCGCAGTGAGCTCTACGTTGAAACGTCTCGTTTTTTTCACAGCCTCTTGAGGCGGGCCGTGAAAGGGATGGAATTTCCGCCCATATGTCCCAGCTTTTCGAGCGCAAGCCCATCGCGGATCTGATCCAGGACACCGACGCGGCGCAGGGGCTGAAGCGAGAGCTCGGGGCCGGCGATCTGATCATGCTCGCGATCGGCGCCGTCATCGGCGCGGGAATTTTTTCATCGATCGGGACTGCCGCGGCCGGGCAGGTTCTGCCCGACGGCACGGTGGTGCGGTACGGCGCGGGTCCAGCGTTGGTGGTGTCGTTCCTGCTCCTCGGTGTGGTGTGCGCGTTCGCGGCGCTGTGCTACGCCGAGCTCGCGGCGATGATCCCGCAGGCGGGGAGCGCATACGCGTACTCGTACGCGACGCTCGGCGAGCTCGTCGCCTGGATCATCGGCTGGGACCTCGTGCTCGAGTACGCG
>QHWL01000193.1:12565-13109 GCA_003222555.1 Acidobacteriota bacterium
CTTGCTGTCAGGCGTGGGAATCGATTTTCCGGATTGGACGGTTCACGGCTACCGCGAGGCGCTGCTCAGCTCCGATCCGAAGATCCACGGGCTGATGCAGACCGCCCCGCATATCGCAGGCGTCCCGATTCTCGTGAACATCCCTGCGTTCGTGATCGTCGCGTTGATTACCTGGCTGCTGGTGCTGGGCGTGCGGGAGAGTGCGCGCGCCAACAACATCCTGGTGGCGATCAAGCTCGCCGTGCTGGCCTTCTTCGTCGTCATTGGAGCCCGGCACATCGACGTGAGGAACTATCATCCGTTCGCGCCCAACGGGTTCCGGGGAATTCATCAAGGCGCCGCGATTGTATTCTTCGCGTATATTGGATTCGACGCGATCTCCACCGCAGCGGAGGAGACCAGAAATCCTCAGCGGAACATGCCGCTCGGCATCCTGGGCGGGCTCGCCGTCTGCACGATCATCTACGTCGTCGTCGGCGCCGTCGCCACCGGCCTCGTGCCGTACAAGCAACTCCTCGCCAACGATCCGCTGTCGCAGGCGTTC
>QHWL01000194.1:0-7945 GCA_003222555.1 Acidobacteriota bacterium
GGTCTCGCGTTGATGACGGCCATCTTCTGGATTTTCGAACGGACGGCGCCTTCGCGCGTCGATCGCTGGTTCCGCCGGCTTCAACTGGTGTCGGCGGCATTTTTCAGCCTGAACCACGGAGCCAACGATGCGCAGAAAACGATGGGCATCGTCGCGGGAGTGCTGTTCGCGGCCGGCTACATCCAGACGTTCTACATTCCGTTCTGGGTCATCCTCGCGGCGTACTCTGCGATCAGTCTCGGAACGCTGGCAGGCGGCTGGCGCATCATTCACACGATGGGATCGAAGATCACGAAGCTGCAACCGGTGAGCGGCTTTGCCGCGGAGACGGGCGCCGCCTTCGCCTTGCTCACGGCCACGCACTTCGGCGTGCCGGTGAGCACGACGCACGCCATCACCGGAGCGATCGTCGGCGTCGGAGCGACACGGCGGTTTTCGGCCGTTCGATGGGGCGTCGCCGGGCAGATTCTGTGGGCGTGGGTGCTGACGATCCCCGCCGCGTTTCTGATTGGCGCCGGGACGTTCACGCTGCTGCGCCTGGCGGGCGCGCGGTAGGGAAATTTACAATTGTGAATTGTAAATTGCTACGACGGCAGGATGATCGTGAACCTCGCGCCGCCTTCGGCGCGGTTTTCCGCCCGCACCTCGCCGCCGTGCAGCTCGACCAGGTGTTTCACGATCGCCAGGCCGAGACCCGTCCCGCCGGGATCGCGCGCGCGCGATTTGTCGACCCGGTAAAAGCGCTCGAACACTCGCGACAGGTCCTCTTCCGGAATGCCCGGGCCTTCGTCGGACACCGACACGGTCACACGCCCGTCGAGACGCGATGCCTCGACGCGGATGGTCGTCTGCTCGGGTGCGTACGAGATCGCGTTGGCGACGAGATTTCTGAGAGCGTCCTGCAGTTTCGCTGAATCGCCGCGAAGCGTTTCCGCGTCGGAAGCGATGGCGATCGACATGCGCTGTCCGCGCCCCTCGAGCGCGGACGCCAGATCGGCGGTCACCGCCTGAATGAGGCTCCGCGTCTCGCACGAGACGAGCTCGAGCGTCTCTTGCTTGGCGTCGAGTCGCGCCAGCCGCAGCAAATCCTTGACGAGCCGCTCCATGCGCAGCGTGTGGCGCGCGATAATCTCGACGAACCGTCGGCTGTCCTCCGGGGTTGCGTCCCCTTCCGACAGTGCTTCGACGTATCCACGGATCGCCGTGATCGGCGTGCGAAGCTCGTGGGAGACGTTGGCGACGAAGTCTCGGCGAACTTGATCGGTGCGGCGAAGGTCGGTGATGTCGTGCAGGACGAGCACGGCACCGTGGACGCCGCCGGAGGTGGCCGGGGCCGCCCGCGCCACAATCGTCCACGACGGGTCGCGCGGAGGCGACAGCTGCAGCGCTTCGGGCGACCGGCCGGCGAGCGCCGACGCGACGAGCTCGGCGATGGCCGGATGCCGAATCGTTTCGACGTAGTGGCGGCCGAGCGCCAGGTCGTCGAGCTTCAGCATGTGCCGCGCCGCGTGGTTTGCCAGCTGCAGCCTGCCTTGTGGATCGACGACGATCACCCCTTCGATCATGCCGGCGAGGATCGCTTCCATCCGCGCGCGATCGCGCGCCTGCGCGGCGAGCCGGCGGCCCACTTCCTGCACCGAATCGTCCAGTGCGCGGGCGACGGTGCCCAGCTCGTCGTCTCCATAATCGAGCCTTGGCGGCGTGAGATCGCCTACGCGGTAGCGCGCGGCGACTTGCGCAACCATGTGCACGCGCTGGCCGATGCGCGCGGACATCATCCAGCCGATCGCGGCCGCGCCCGCCAGCGCGAGGCCAAGGGCTGTCAGGGTCGCCGTGAGGATGGCTTGCAGCTGATGCCGGACGTCGGTGAGCGGCAGGGCGACGCGCACGACCGCAATCGAGGGATGCTTGGCCGGCACGGCCGCATAGAGCATGTCGATTTTCAGCGTGTCGCTGTACCGGCGTGACACGCCGAGGCCAGACTGGCGGGCGGCGACCACCTCGGGCCGGCCCGCATGATTTTCCATCGCCGCGATCCCCGCGAGCGTTTCCGCTGAATCGCCGAGCACGCGGCCGTCCGGCGCGATGAACGTGACGCGTGCCCCCACCAGGTCGCCGATGCGGTCGGCCTCGGCGTCGAGCGCCGCGACATCGGCCTGCCATGAGCCGGGTCGAAGGGCCGGCGTGCCGCGCGCCAGCGAATCGGCCGCCAGGCGCGCTTCGGCAATCAGGGTTTGCTCGATTCGTTCGTCGGTTTGCCGCCGCATCGCCATCGAGAAGAGCGCGCCGGCCACAGCGAGCGCGATCACGACCGATGTCAGCGCCGCCAAGAAAAGCTTGGTCTGAAAGCTGGCCTTTATCGCGCCCGGCATCACGCGTTTCCTCCGGGCCCGGGATCGACCAGCTTGTACCCGAACTGCTTCACCGTCACGAGTGCCTCGGCCAGGAGCGGCAGCTTCTCGCGCAGCCGCCGGACGTGGACGTCGACCGTTCGTGTGCCGCCGGTGTACCGGTAGCCCCAGACGTCGGTCAGCAACACGTCGCGCGACAGCACCCGGCCGCGGTGCTGGAGGAGGTATTCCAGCAGGAGGAACTCCTTTGCCGTCAGCGTCACTTCACTGCCGTTTGACGACACCGTATGGCGCTCGGGATCGACGACGATCGGCCCGTACGCCATGGCCTGGTGGAGCGGCGCCGATCCACGTTGGGCGCGGCGGAGGACGGCGCGGACACGCGCCACGAGCTCATTGGGGCTGAACGGCTTGGCGAGATAGTCGTCGGCGCCGAGCTCGAGGCCGACGATCCGGTCCGACTCTTCCGCGCGGGCGGTGAGCATGATGATCGGGATCGCCGCCGTCGCCTCACGTCCGCGAACCGCGCGGCACACTTCGAGGCCATCCACCTGCGGAAGCATGAGATCGAGGACGATCAGATCTGGCGCTTGCGCGGCAATCGCAGTAAGCGCGTCGCGTCCCGACGATACGACCTCTGGCACGAAGCCGGCCTTCTCGAGATAGCGTGCGACGAGTTGAGCGATGTCCTGGTCGTCTTCGACGACCAGGATGCGCGTCGGCATTGGACCCTCATTCTAACGGCAACGCCGATGACCTCGGTTGGTGACACCTGTGCCGCAAAACTCAAGGAAATAGCCTCTAAATACCTGGCACCGGTCTTGTTCTGGCAACAGGCAAGCCTCGTCCAACGTGCCAGCGTCCGGGGCCCGCGTGAGCCTAGAAGAAGGAGACGGCCATGAGAGCCTTTCTTGGAACCGTGCTCGGCGTGATTGCCCTCGGTGTATTGCTCATCGCCTACGGTCTCTTGAGCCCGCGCGTCGGCGCGACCGCGCCCGCGTTGGGGGTCGCTCCTGGGATCTCTTCGGCCGCCGGAGCGATGCTCGCGAACGAGCGCGTCAATCTGCCAGACGAGGCGAATACGGCCGCGACGCCGGTGTTGCAGATTCGGTGCGAACCGGGCCAGCGCGCGGCGATTCGGGAAGTGGCCGGCGCCACCGTCGCCGAATGCTTGGACGCCGTCTCTTCGGACCGTTACGGTGCCGTGAGAACCCCGGTAGCCTACCAACCGCGTCCGGTGCCGGCGTACCAAACCTATCCCGAGCGCCGACCGGCGACGACGACGCGGGTGCGGGAGTAGTCGGGCCGCGACTGGAAGAAAACCGCTCTCGTGATCGGCGGCACCACTGGCGCCGGCGCCGGCATCGGCGCGATCTTCGGCGGCAAGAAGGGCGCGCTCATTGGAGCGGCGATCGGCGGCGGAGCGAGTTCGATCTACGAAGCGCGGAAGCGCTAAACAGTCTCGTCGCTCGGGCTCGCGGCTCGCGTATGTCGAGCCCCGAGACCCGAGCACCGAGTCACAATCTCTACCACGTCTCCGTGATGCGCTTTTCGCCTCCAGCCCATCCCGCCCTTCCACCCATCCGCCCCACCTGCCCCACCTGCCATCCTGCCTGTTATAATTCCCCCGCGTGTTCTTCACTTCCTTTGCGTCCTTTGCGCTGGCCCTGGGCTTTTTACATGGATTGGGTGCCGATCACCTGATGGCGATCGCCGCGCTTTCCATCGGGTCGCCCGTTGCGGCAACGCGCGCGCGGACGTTCCGCGTGGCCGTGGGCTTCGCCATCGGACACGCCGTGATGCTCGCCGCCGGGTCGGCGCTCGTGATCCTGGCGGGCTGGACGATTCCAGTGCTGGTCGAGCGAGCCGGAGAAATCGCCGGCGGCTGCATTCTCATCGCGCTCGGCCTCGTCGGGCTGTGGATGGCCGTCACCGAGCGCGTGTACGGGCACCGGCATCCGCACGCGTCAAGGCTTGCCTCGGGCCTTCACTTCTACTGGCATCTGCACCTTGGACTGCGCGACCACCATCCGCTGCCGCAGCGGCATTCGCCCGTCCCGACCGTGCTCGGTGCTGTCTTCGCGATTTCCGGCCTTCGCGCGCTGACATTGCTCACGCCGCTCGGCGCGCACGCGGGCGACCCCTCGTTCCTGACGCTGCTCGGCCTGATTCTGATCTTCGCGGTCGGCATTCTCAGACGTCGCTCTTCGGAATCGTGCTGGCGCGCACGCTCGGCTCGGCGCGTATCGCTGCGGCCGCCGGTCAGGCGGCGGCGGCGGTGACGGCGGTGGCGTCGGTCGCCCTCGGCGCGTACTGGATCTTTTGGAGAACGTGACTCAAATGCATCAATGCACGAATGCAGGAATGCACGAATACACGGATACCAAGCCATTTGTGCATCTGTGCATTTATGCGTTCGTGCATTTGCCGTGACCCTCCTGCTCATCGGAGTCGGCGGCGCGCTCGGCTCCATGGCGCGCTACCTGCTGTCGACGCTGGTCTATCGGCTCGTTCCTTCGCTCTTTCCGTTCGGCACCTTCGTTGTGAACGTGGTCGGCTGCGTCCTTTTCGGGATCATCGTTGGTCTCGCCGAACAGCGCTTCGTTCTGAGGCCCGACGCGCGCGCATTCCTGCTCATTGGCGTGCTTGGCGGCTTCACCACGTTCTCGACGTTTGCGTTCGAAAGCTTCGAGCTGTTGCGCGACGGCCAATTCATGTCGGCCGCCGTCAACGTCGTCGGTCAGGTCGTCGCCGGCATTGTGGGGCTGTGGGCAGGATTTGTGATCAGCGGGTGAGCCTGTGACGATTCCCAGCGAAGGGAAACTCCTCCGCATCTTCATCGGCGAGGCCGATCACTGGCACGGCCAGCCGCTTTACGAAGCCATCGTCCTCGAAGCGCGCAGACGCGGGCTCGCCGGGGCCACGGTGATCAAAGGCTTCATGGGCTTCGGTGCGCACAGCCGCATCCACACCGCGAAACTGCTCGAGCTGTCACAAGATCTTCCAATCGTCGTCGAAATCGTCGACGCTCCGGACAAGATCGAGGCGTTCATGCCCGTTCTCGAGGCGATGGTCGGCGACGGGTTGATTACGCTCGAGCGTGCCGAAGTGCTCCTGTACCGGCCGGGACGAACCTGATTACGCTTCTCTGACGCCGTGGCTGCGGATGAGGAAATACGTCGCCACGGCGCTGAGGAGCACGCCATTGACCGCGATGACGGTCGGCGCGCTGGTGAAGGCGGCCAGGTAGCCGCTGACGAGGCTGCCGAGCGGCATCCCTCCGCGGAACGCGACCATGAAGATGCTCATCACGCGGCCGCGCATTTCGTTGGGCGCGATCAGCTGAACGAGCGACATCACGGTGGAGACGACCACCATCAGGGCTGCGCCCGACAAAAACAGCAGAATCTCGCTCACCCACATCACGCGCGTCTGGGAAAACGCGACGATCAATCCTCCGTACAAGAGCTGCCCGACCAGCACGGCCAGGCCCATTCGCTTGAATTTTCCCAGCCACGCGATCACGAGCGCGCCGGCGACCGAGCCCGCGCCCGAAAAGGCGAGCAGCTCGCTGTAGGTCCCCGCCCCTTCGTGGAAAACTCGCTGGGCAAAAATCGACAGGAACTGCAGCACCGCGAAGCCCAGAAACGTCGTGGCGAACGCCAACACCGTGAGCGCGGCGAGACTGCCGTGGTGGCGGACGTAGGCGAGGCCGCCGCGCAGCTCGTCGCGCATGCGCGTGGTGCCGGTGTACGGGATGTGCTTCACGCGCAGCATATTCAGCGTGGAGATCACGACGAGAAACGACAGCGCGTTCACGAGGAAGCACGCTGCCATGCCCTGCACGTCGGTGAATCCCCACTTCGCGAACGCCGTAATCGTCGCGCCGAACACCAGGGGCCCCAGAACGCGCGCGATATTGATCTGGATCGAATTGAAGGCGATCGCGTTGGGAAGATCTTTCTTGTCTTCGACGAGCGAAGGGATCAGGGCCTGATACGCCGGGCCGCCAAAAGCCTGGGCGAGACCGGCCGTAAACGACAGCATGAGAATGTGCCAGATCCTGGCGACGCCAAGATAGACGAGCAGGGCGAGCACGAGCGCCGTCGTCATCTGGAGGTACTGCGAAGCCAGCAGCGTTCGCCGGCGGTCGAGCCGATCGGCGAGCACACCGCCGATGAGCGTGAAAAGCATGATCGGGAGCTGCTGGAGGAATCCGTCGAGGCCGAGGAAAAATGCGGAGCCGGTCAGCGAGAGGATGAGCCAGTTCTGCGCCGTGAGCTGCGTCCAGGTGCCGACGCTCGACGTGCAGGCGCCAATCCACTGGACGCGGAAATCGCGATGAGTGAACGCCGCCAGCATCCGGCGGAGAGTGCGCGAGCCCAACAATGTCGCCGGCGCGGTGAGGGCGTCGGCAGAGGGGATCTGCTGGACGGATTCGGCCAAATCGTGGTCCTGACGCGGTCAGCGAAAGCGGCGCGGGGCTGTATCCTGCCGTAAACAGAAGTAGCGCAGGACTTTAGTCCTGCCATGCCAGTCTAGTATCTTACCTCACTCTTGCCTCTTGATCGGACTCTCGGCCTGCGATATAGTTCGTGGGTAGGCGAAGATAAAGCGAAACACAACGAACCTTATGGCCTCTCTCGCTCGTGCCGACCTCGAATCGCTGCTCCGCGCCCGAAAACTCGAACGCACGCTCACCACGGCGCTGCCGCCCGACGATTGTTCCAGCGTTGCGCCGAGCGGCATTCCTGCTTTAGACGCGCGGCTCGGCGGCGGGGTGCCGCGTGGCCATTTGTCCGAGCTCGTCGGGCCGCGATCGTCGGGGCGGACGAGCCTGCTGCTGCGCCTGCTGGCGGCGGCCACGGCGCGCGGCGAGCTCGTCGCGCTCGTCGACGCGCTCGACATGTTCGATGCGGGGTCGGCCGCGGCCGCAGGCATCGATCTCAATCGCCTGCTCTGGATCCGGGGCCACGTCGTATCGAATCCTGGCCTGTGCCGCGATTTGAACCAACGCGCGATCGAGCAGGCCGTCAAAGCGTTTACGCTCGTGCTGCAGGCCGGCAACTTCGGCCTCGTCGCGCTCGACGCAGGCGAGGCGCCAGCCCACGCCATGAGGCGGCTCCCGTTCACGACGTGGTTCCGCCTGCAGCGACTGGTCGAAGGCAGCCAGACGGCAAGTGTGCTCGTCGGCTCGGAGCCGATGGCGCGCAGTTCGGCGGGACTGACACTCAGGCTGGGGATTCGGGATCCGCGATTCGGGATTCGGTTCAGCGGTCGTTTGTTCGACGGGCTCGACATCGAGGCGCGCATCGTCCGCGCGCGCGTCCTCTGGCAGGAGCAAGGAACGGCCTGCGGCCCTGGCGAGGCGGAGCGGAGCCGCCGAGCGCGAGCGAGCGACAGCCCTGAGCCGAAAGCGCTGGGGGTGGGGCCCCAGCGCTTTGAAGAAAGTGGGGCCCCGCGAGCAGTAGAAAGCGCCTGCGGCCCGCGCGAGCAAAGCGAGTCTTCGAGCGGCGCAGCGCGAGCGAGCGGGGGTGGGGCCCCGCGAGCAGTAGAAAGCGCCTGCGGCCCGCGCGAGCAAAGCGAGTCTTCGA
>QHWL01000194.1:8247-10886 GCA_003222555.1 Acidobacteriota bacterium
TCGAGCGGCGCAGCGCGAGCGAGCGGGGGTGGGGCCCCGCGAGCAGTAGAAAGCGCCTGCGGCCCGCGCGAGCAAAGCGAGTCTTCGAGCGGCGCAGCGCGAGCGAGCGGGGGTGGGGCCCCGCGAGCAGTAGAAAATGTACGCGTGCCTCTATCGACCACCTGCGCTTGACGCGTACAACGATCAACGCAGAGCTCGCGGAGACCGCAGAGAATTGTTTGTACAAGACTCTGCGAGCTCTGCGGTCTCTGCGTTAAACCTCGTGGCGCTAGCCGCCGATTTCTCGCCGCGCTACGAACGGCACCGCGACGACCTCGTGTCGATCGACGTGAGCGGTCTCGGTCGGCTGCTCGGCCCCATGCGCGCCATCGGCGAGGAACTGCGGCGCGAGGCGGCCGCGCGCGGCCTGCGTGTGCACGTGGCGCTTGCCGGCACGCGCATGGCGGCGCTCGTCCTCGTCCACGCGCACCCGGGGCTCACCCTTGTGGAGCCGGGAGAAGAAGCCGAAGCGCTCGCCCCGCTGCCGATCGGGATATTGGAAAAGATCCCCGAGGCCGAGAGTCTACGCTCGAGGCCGAGGGAGTGCGAAGCTGTGCCAGCGCGTGACAGCCTTGAGCCGTTGCGAAGCGCGAACGCGCTGAGCAACAGCGCCGGGGGCGGGGTCCCCAGCGCGGCTGCCGCGCTGGGGGCCCCGGGTGGGGCCCCGGCGCGAGTGAATAGGGGTGGGGCCCCACGCGAATTAAGAAATGCTGGCGGCTTGCTGGAATTACCCGAGTTGTCCGTATTTCGGTCTTGGGGGATTCGAACTCTGGGCGAGCTCGCCGCGCTCCCGCCGGCCGATCTCGCCGCGCGGCTCGGCCCGGCGGGTCTCGTCTGGCAAGCCATCGCGCGCGGCGACGACGTGCGGCCGCTTGTGCCTGACGTGCCGGAGGAACGCTTCGAGTCGTCGATCGAATTGGAGTGGCCGATCGAGGGCCTCGAGCCGCTGTCGTTCGTGCTCACGCGCCTGCTCGAGCCGCTCTCCACGCGCCTCGAGCGCCGCGACCGCGGCGCGGCAGTGGTGCACGTGAGGCTCGGCCTCGTTACCGACGACACCTGCACGCGCAGCCTGCAGCTGCCGTCGCCGATCCGCGACGTGCGGGCGCTGCGTACGCTCGCGCTGCTCGATCTCGAGTCGCATCCACCCCCCGCGGCCATCGATCGCGTCACCATTGTCATCGATCCGACGCCGGGCCGGGTGCTGCAGCATACGCTGTTCGCGCGCGCGCATCCCACGCCCGAACAACTGTCCACGCTCCTCGCCCGACTCGGGGCGCTGATGGGGCAGGACCGCATTGGCGCGCCGGCGCTCGTCGATTCGTACCGCCCCGGCGCGTTCGCGATGACGCCGTTTTCGACACACCTGCAGTGCGAAGCTTTGCCAGCACGTGACAGCCTTGAGCCGTTGCGAAGCGCGCAGGCGGTAAGCAACAGCGCCGGGGGCGGGGTCCCCAGCGCGGCTGCCGCGCTGGGGGCCCCGGGTGGGGCCCCGGCGCGAGTGAATGATGTTGGGCCCCACGCGCGACAAGAAAATATTAGCGGTGTCGCTCCGATTAACCCCAACCCTGACATGCGGGTCCCGCAGGCCCTCCGCCGTTGCCGATACCCGGTGCCTGCGCGAGTCGCGGTTGTGGACGGTCAGCCCGGGCGTGTGACGACCGATCGTCACGGATTTGTCGGCGGCCAAGTGCTCATATGCGCCGGACCGTGGCGAACGTCGGGGGAGTGGTGGGTGCCTGCTGGTAGGTCGGGTGAGTCCGGGAGGGCGGGTGGGGAAAACGCAGCTCACCGGGCGCACCAGACTTACCAGACCGACCAGACCCACTTGGCCCACCAGGCCTACCAGACCAGTTGGAATCGCGACGAATGGGATGTCGCGCTCAGCGACGGCGCGGTGTACCGGATCTTCCGCGATCGCGAAACCGATGGATGGTTTATCGATGCCATCGCCGATTAATTGACCTTTGTGTCCATAGTCGGTTTGTGTCCTTTGCGTTGTGTCGAAGTACATCGAGCTCCATACCGCGTCTGCCTTCAGCTTTTTACAGGGGGCGTCGCTTCCCGAAGCGCTTGTCGAACGCGCCGCCGAGCTCGGCTATCCCGCGCTCGCGCTCGTCGACCGTGACGGCGTCTACGGCGCGCCGCGCTTTCACAAGGCCGCATTGGCCGCTGGAATCAGGCCGATTATCGGCGCCGAGCTGACGATCGCAGGCCCTTCATCTTTCACCCGAGGCCGAGAGTCTAGGCTCGAGGCCGAGGGACAGCGAAGCTGTGCCAGCGCGGGGGGGTGGGGCCCCCCGCGAGATAAAGAAAGCCGAGAGTCTACGCTCGAGGCCGAGGGAGTGCGAAGCTCTGCCAGCGCGGGGGGGTGGGGCCCCCCGCGAAGTAAAGAAAGCTGGCTGTTGCCGGTGTTATGTGAGTCGCAGGAAGGCTATCGAAATCTATCGAGACTAATCACCACGATGAAGCTTCGCGCGCCGAAAGGTGAAGGCGCGCTTGGGCTCGAGGAGCTGGAAGGGCTCACCCGAGGCCTTGTCGCGGTGGTCGGCCGCGCCGTGCTCGACGTTGGCCGTTACGGCGTCGGCGGTCAGCTCGATCGC
>QHWL01000194.1:11026-14768 GCA_003222555.1 Acidobacteriota bacterium
AGCGGCCGCTCTTCGACGTCCTGACGTGCATGCACCACCACACCACTCTCGCGCGGGCGGGACGCCGGCTCGCGCCCAACGCGGAACGCTATCTGAAGGCGCCGGCAAAGATGGCGGCGCTCTTCAGCGATGTGCCGGAGGCCGTCGCGCGCACGTACGAGCTCGCGGATCGTCTGCAATACACGATGGCCGATCTCGGGTACCGGTTTCCCGATTATCCGGTACCGCCGGGCGAAACGCAGACGTCGTTTCTCCGCCAGATCGCCGAGATCGGCGCGCGCGATCGGTACCGGCCGTATCACGATCGCGCCCGTGCGCAGATAGCCCGCGAGCTCGATCTCATCGAGAAGCTGAGTCTCGCCGGCTACTTTCTGATCGTCTGGGACATCGTCAATTTCTGCCGCCAGCACGACATCCTCGTACAGGGGCGCGGGTCAGCAGCCAACAGCGCTGTCTGCTACAGCCTCGGCATCACGGCGGTCGATCCGGTCGGCATGGATCTGCTGTTCGAGCGCTTCCTGTCGGAGGAGCGTGGTGAATGGCCCGACATCGATCTCGATTTGCCGAGCGGAGACCGCCGCGAGCGCGTGATTCAGCACGTGTACGAAAAGTACGGACGGCTCGGCGCCGCGATGACCGCCAACGTCATCACCTATCGCGGACGGAGCGCCGCGCGCGAAGTGGGGAAGGCGCTCGGGTTCGAGCCGGTGCAGATCGATCGGCTCGCTAAGGTGATGAACAACTTCGAGTTCACCGATCCGGCCGACACGCTGCCGCGCCATCTCGCAGCCGTCGGACTGGATCTGAATACTGATCGCGTCCGCCTGTTCGCGCGCCTGTGGGGCGAGATGCAGGACCTGCCGCGGCATCTCGGCCAGCATTCCGGCGGAATGGTCATCTGCCAGGGCGAGCTCGACGCGTGTGTGCCGCTCGAAAACGCCAGCATGCCGGGCCGCGTCGTCGTGCAGTGGGACAAGGACGACTGCGCGGACATGGGAATCGTGAAGGTAGATCTTCTCGGCCTCGGCATGATGGCGGTCATTCAGGACGCGCTGGCGCTGGTCAACGGCGAGATCACGACGATCAACGCCGAGGCCCCCGAGGCCGAGAGTCTAGGCCCGAGGCCGAGGGAGTGCGAAGCTCTGCCAGCGCGTGACAGCCTTGAGCCGTTGCGAAGCGCGAACGCGCTGAGCAACAGCGCGCGGGGGTGGGGCCCCGCGCGCAGTAAAGAAAGTGGGGCCCCTCAGCGTTCCCCCGAGGCCGAGAGTCTACGCTCGAGGCCGAGGACCAGCGAAGCTCTGCCAGGGCGTGGGGGTGGGGCCCCACGCCAAGTAAAAAAGGTCGATCTGGCTCATCTGCCGGACGACCCTGCGGTGTACCGCCTGCTCCAGGAGGCCGACACGATCGGCGTCTTCCAGGTGGAATCGCGCGCGCAGATGGCGACGCTCCCTCGCCTCAAGCCTGCCTGCTTCTACGACATCGTCGTCCAGGTGGCGATTATCCGGCCCGGGCCCATCGTCGGGCAGATGGTCCATCCGTATTTGAACCGCCGCGCCGGCCGCGAGCCGGTGCGGTATCCGCATCCGTCGCTCGAGCCGATTCTCGCGCGCACCCTCGGCGTGCCGCTGTTTCAAGAGCAGCTGCTGCGCATGGCCATGGTCGCGGCGGGATTTACCGGTGGCCAGGCCGAAGATCTGCGGCGGGCCTTCGGGTTCAAGCGATCGGAGCGGCGGATGAAGCAGGTCGAGGTGCAGCTGCGCGAAGGGATGGCGCGGCAGGGAATCGCCGGTGAGGCGGCGGAGCAGATCGTCACGTCGATCGCGTCGTTCGCGCTGTACGGGTTTCCCGAATCGCACGCGGCGAGCTTCGCGCTGCTCGCGTACGCGAGCGCATTTCTGAAGGTGCATTACCCGGCGGCGTTCTACACGGCGTTGCTCAACAACCAGCCGATGGGGTTTTACCACCCGTCGACGCTTGTGAAAGATGCGCAGCGCCGGGGCGTGCGCTTTCACCCGATCGACGCGCAAGTGTCTGACTGGGACTGCACGGTCGAACCCGACGGCGCCATCCGTTTGGGACTGCGGTATGTAAGCGGATTACGACAGGAAGTGGGCAAGAAGATAGCGACTGCTTCAGCCGACACCCGAGGCCGAGAGTCTACGCTCGAGGCCGAGGGAGTGCGAAGGCCTGCCAGCGCGGGGGGGTGGGGCCCCCCGCGAAGTAAAGAATGCCGAGAGTCTACGCTCGAGCGCAGCGCCCGCGGCCCGGGCGAGTGGGGGTGGGGCCCCACGAGCAGTAAAGAGGTCTTCAGCGCGCGGGGGTGGGGCCCCGCGCGCAGCAAAGGAAGTGGGGTCCCTCAGCTCTCACCCGAGGCCGAGAGTCTACGCTCGAGGCCGAGGGACAGCGAAGCCGTGCCAGCGCGTGACAGCCTTGAGCCGTTGCGAAGCGCGAACGCGCTGAGCAACAGCGCGCGGGGGTGGGGCCCCGCGGGCAGTAAAGAAAGTGGGGCCCCACGCGAAAGTAAAGAAGGTCCTGCCTGCCCCAAGTGCGGGTGCGACGACGAGTCGATGCTCGAGCGCGTCGATGCGGCGCGCTGGTTCTGCAACACCTGTTCGCACGATTGGCCGGCGGCGTCTGCAGCTGCGCCGCGCCGCTTCGCTTCGGTCGACGACCTCGTCGCACGTACGGGTCTGCGCCGCGACGAGCTGGTCACGCTGGCCGACGTCGGCGCGCTCAATTCGTTTGGCTACGATCGCCGTTCCGCGCTGTGGCAGGCCGAGCGCGCGGTGCGCCCATCCGGCGAATTGTTCGCGACGATCAACGCAGAGTCCGCAGAGCTCGCGGAGCATGACGTGGTACTCGGCGACATCCGAGCGCGAGAGTCTACGCTCGAGCGCAGCGCCCGCGGCCCGGGCGAGTGGGGGTGGGGCCCCACGAGCAGTAAAGAAGAGGCCGATGGGCATTTTTTAATACGCGTGGGGCCCCACCCCCACGCGCTGGCAGACCTTCGCACTCCCTCGGCCTCGAGCCCAGACACTCGGCCTCGGGGAGACGCCGAGGCCGAGTGTCCCCTCAGGCCGATGACCGAGGCCGAGCGCCTGGTTGCCGATTACGCAGGCACGGGTCTCACGGTCGGCCGCCATCCCATGGCGCTCCGCCGCGACGAGCTCGCGATGCGCGGTGTCCTGCGCGCGTCGGATCTGCGAACGGCGCGGCAGGGCCGCCGCGTGCGCATCGCCGGGATGGTCATCACGCGTCAGCGCCCAGGGACGGCGAAAGGCTTCGTCTTTCTCACGCTCGAGGACGAGACCGGCATCGCCAACATCATCGTGCGTCCGGATCTCTTCGCACGCGATCGGCTCGTCATCGTCGAAGAGCCGTTTCTGATCGTCGAAGGTGTGCTCCAGAACCAGGACGGCGTCACTTCGGTGCGCGCCGAGCACGTGCAGGGAATGCGCGGCGTCGATGTCGACTTCGACGCCCACGATTTTTATTGATGGTTTGTTGACGAAGCGAACGAGGACGCAACGCTGAGATTGGCGGCCAGGACCGGGTTGACACGTTTTGGCATGGTTCGGCACCGCGGCCCGCTGCTCTTGGCGCCGATAAGATCTTGGTGAACCAGGACCGCTCTCCCCGATGCCGGGCGTGAAAGACAACCTCGGCTCTCTCGGCCGAACCGTCAGAGTGTACGTTCTCGGCATCATCCTGTTTGGTCTCGCCATCGCCGCGTACTCCGTGT
>QHWL01000195.1:0-406 GCA_003222555.1 Acidobacteriota bacterium
CGATGAGGTTTGCGTACAGATAGTTCGCAGCGGCCTCGAAGAGGAGCCTGTTGGTGGCCGGGTGGGTCCATGTAGCCTGCATCAGCCGTTGCGGCGTGCACCGGTAGACGCTGCCCGCGGCCGCTTTGGCCGCTTCCCATGCCGCGGTGCCGCCGTTGAACGCCCCGTTGTTGTCCTGGCTCTTGTTCCATTGCCAGTCGTAGGACAGGGTGACCTTGTCCTTCGCTGTGGCCTGCCACGTCAGCCGGGCGTTGTGGGCCTGGTCGTCCTCGGTGGGTTCCACCGGCTTAGTGATGTCCGGTGCAAACTTCCAGACCGCTGCGGGCGCGCCAAAGACGCGTGCGCTGAGGTTGGCGTCCCTGTAGAGATTACCTACGCGATGCTGCTGGCCCACGCGGCGATGCGA
>QHWL01000195.1:417-9523 GCA_003222555.1 Acidobacteriota bacterium
GATCGGGCCACCGACGAAGGCGTTGAGGTCGTAAACCCGGACGGACTTGTTGACCGAGCTGAATCCTTGCGCCTTCAGCGCATCGGTCAGATTGTCGTTTTGCATCGCCTCTTTCATGCCCGTGCCGAAGAAACTGGCGCTGAACTTGTTCCCGCCATCCCGCGAAATCAAGTTGATGACGGCGCCGCCGACGCCCCACTCCGCCGAGCCGCCGCTCCCGGTGTCGATGACGACTTCCTGGGCGCTGTGCGGATTGACCAAGAACCCACGCGAGTTCCCATCACCGTTCACCATGTTGTACGACATGCCGTCCATCAGGAGTTTCGAGTCGGTCCCCTTCGTCCCGTGGACCGAGATCCGGATCGAGGCTTCTCCATTGCTGCCCCCGACGTCCTGAAGGTTTGTTGGCGAGATGGCCGCCGGCATGAGGGCCACGAAGGTGAACGTGCTCTTGGACGTGGGCACGGTGTCAAGAAGTGTCCTGGAGATGGTCGCCTGTTGCGACGTCTTTTGGATATCCACGAGCGGGGTCTGACCCGTGACCGTGACCGTCTCTTCGACGCCGCCGACCTTCAGCTCGACGTTCAGCGTGGCGGTGAAGTTGGTCCCCAGCTGGAGACCTTCCTGCCTGAAGACCGAAAAGCCGGGCAGCGTGAACGAGACGCTGTACATGCCGGGTCGCAACTCGATGATCTGGTACGCGCCTTGAGCGTCGGTCACCGTCGTCCGGACTTTTTCAATCAGCGCCGGACTGGCCGCCTCCACCGTGACGCCCGGCAGCACCGCTCCCGACGCATCCTTCACGAGACCAGCAATGGCGGCGGCGCCAGTTCCCTGGGCCCAGGCGATGATGGGGAGCAGCAGACACAACACGGCGCCGACGCTTATCCTTGCCGCCCGTTTCATACCTTCTCCTTGGGCGCGCTCATACCTTCTCCTTAGCGCGAAAACGCGGGAACAATGGTTCGGGATGGAAGCCTTGTGGCGACGATTATACGCTCGCCTATGTGCTCGAACGCATCACAAGTATTTTCTCAGGTTCGACTCATTCTTCCGGCGGAATCGTGAGCTCCGCGGCGTTCTGCAGACCCGACGCGAGCTCGGGGAGAATCCCCATCGTCACGTAGATCGGACGGATCGCCTCGCGGAGGGCGGCCCGTTCATTCGCAAACCACAACGCGCCGGCCATGCAGCCGATGCCCCCCAGGAGCACAGTGTGGGGCGCGCCGATACGCGCCGAGAGCGTGCCGGCGATGAGGCTGCCGAAGGGCGCCGTCCCGAGAAATGCCATCATGTAAAAGCTCATGATCCGCCCGCGCTTCTCATCCTCGACGATCGTCTGGAGGACGGTGTTGCTCGACGCCAACTGCGTCATGAACCCGAAGCCGGTTATAACCAGACACGCGAGCGACAGCCAGAACACCCTCGACAAGGAAAACGCCATGAGGCCGATGCCGAAGATGGCCGGCGACAGAGAAATGACGCGGCTCAAGCCGAGCACCGACTTACGAGCCGCGAGCCACAGTGCACCGAGCAACGCGCCACAGCCTGACGCCGTCATCAGGAAGCCGAGCGTGTGCGGTCCCCCGCCGAGAATCGGGCCCGCGAAGATCGGCAGCAGCACGGAGTAAGGAGCGCCGACGAGGCTCGTGAGCGCCAGGAGCGTGATAATGGAACGGATCGGCCGGAACCCGAACGCGTAGGTCCACCCTTCTTTGAACTGCTCCAGGGCGCTGACTCGACGTGATGGCCGCGTGGCGCCGATCGCCACGTGCATCTGCAGGAGCGCCGCAATGACGGCGAGGTAGCTGACGCCGTCGACGAGAAAGCACCAGCCCTCGCTGAACACGGCGATGACGACGCCGGCGATCGATGGCCCCACGAGCCGCGCCGCGTTGACCATCGACGAGTTGAGCGCAATGGCATTGCCCAGGTCCTCTTTGTTTTCGATCATCGACACGAAGAAGGCCTGCCGGCACGGCATGTCGAACGAGTTCACCACTCCCTGGAAGGCGTTCAAGATCACGATCTCCGGGATCGTGATGTGGCCGCTAAGCGTCAGTGCCGCCAGCACACACGACTGCAGCATCGACAGGGTTTGCGTGAGAACGAGCAGTCGGTGCCGATTCCAGCGGTCGACGTAAATCCCCGCGAACGGACCGATTAGAAACGCCGGGAGCTGCCCCGCGAAGCCGACGATGCCGAGGAGAAACGCGGAACCGGTCAGCCGGTAGACGAGCCAGCTCGTGGCGGTGGTGGTCATCCACGTTCCCACCAGCGAGACGATCTGGCCGCCGAAAAACAGCCGGAAGTTGCGGTAACGCAACGCGCGGAGCATGAAAGCGACGGTGGAATCGCGCGGCTGGATCACTGCCGTACCGGGGCGACGCCCTCAAGGACCGTTGTCACACACCGATTATCGTCCAACGCCAAGTGGCCTTGGGTTCGACGACAACACAGGGTGGCCTCATCGCAGCCTGGCCGTGCTAGGATCGGTCCAGCTTCCGAAACGAGGTGAGTCATGAGTCACGCCCGATCGGTCACCTTTGCAGTGCTCGCGCTGGGTCTGGTGTGCGCGACTCAAGGTGGCGCTCAACAGGACCGCAGGCCAGTACAGCCGCAGGAAGAGCGGGCCGCGACAGCCGACGTAGCGAGCTCACAGACGATGCGTCCCGTGGTTCGAGGCCGGACGTGGGCCGTGTCGACCATGAAGATGGAGGCGACCAGGGCCGCCGAAAAGATTCTTCTGGCAGGCGGCAATGCCTTCGACGCGGCGGTCGCCGCCCAGGCCGTGCTGGGACAGGTCGATCCCGCGATGAACGGCGTCGGCAGCGATGCGGAATTGCTGCTCTACGACGCGAAGACCAAGCAGGTCGTGTCCATCAACGCCGAAGGCCCGGCTCCGAGGCTCGCCACCATCGATTGGTACAAAAAGAACAACGGTGGAAAGCTACCGACGAGCGACGGATTATTGTCTGCGATTGTGCCCGGCACCGTCGATGCCTGGTACATCCTGCTGGACCGCTGGGGCACGATGACGCTGGCGCAAGTGCTCGAGCAGGCGATCGACGTGGCCGAGAACGGGTTTCCCCTCACCGGCGGCCTGTCGCGATCGATGGCATCGCCCAAGCTCGCCAAGTACCCGTCGAGCCACAAGCTCTATCAGGCGAAAACCCACGAAGAGGGCGAGATCTTCCGCAATCCTGAGCTGGCGGTCACGCTCCGGAAGCTCGTGGAGGCCGAGAAGCAGAACGCGAGCAAAGGACGCCACGAAGCGCTGAAGGCTGCGCGCGACAGGTTCTACAAAGGCGACATCGCGCAAGCGATGGCGAAATTCTCGGTGGAAAACGGCGGCCTGTTCCGCTACGAAGATTTTGCCAGCTACTCCGCCAAGACCGAGACGCCGGTCTCGATCGACTATCGCGGCTATCGGGTTTACAAGAATGCGTCAGCCAGCCAGGGGCCTGCCGAGCTGATCATGCTGAACATGCTGGAAGGCTACGACCTCCGCGCGATGGGACACAACAGCGCCGACTACATTCACACGAGCGCCGAGGCGTTGAAGCTGGCATTTGCCGATCGCGAAAAATATCTAGGAGACATGGACTTCATCCAGGTTCCTTTTGCAGGACTCCTATCCAAGAACTACGCGCAGGAACGCCGCAAGCTGATCGATCCGGAACATGCCTCGCTGGAGCTGCGTCCGGGCAATCCCGAACGGTACATGACGAACACGCAGGCCAGTAATCGGCCCGTATCGGTCAACCTCGAAGGCGATGCCAGCCACAGCGGCGACACCAGCTACATCGCCATCGTCGACAAGGACCGCAACGTAATCAGCTTCGAGCCGAGCCTTCACAGCGGCTGGGGCACGGGCGTCGTGATGGGCGATCTCGGGTTCATCTTCAATTGCCGTGGCGATTACTACTCCCTCGTTGCAGGCGAAGCCAATGCGCTCGAGCCTGGAAAGCGGCCGCGCAGCACGCTGCAGAGCACGCTCGTGATGAAGGACAGCCAGCCGTTCATGGTGATGGGCAGCCCGGGCGCGGACGACCAGATCCAGCGGACAGTGCAAACGCTGCTGAACACGATCGACTTCGGCATGAACGTTCAGCAGGCGATCGAAGCGCCACGGTGGACGACGCGCAGCTTCCCTGCGTCGCCGTTCCCGCACACGATGTACCCTGGCGACCTGTCGGTGGAATCACGAGTGCCGGAAGCCGTGCGCGCGGCGCTCATCGCCAGAGGCCATAAGCTCCGGGTTGGCGCTCCGTGGTCGATGGGAGAGAACGCGGCGATTGTCATCGATCCGAAAACCGGCGTGCTCAACGCCGGCGCCGACCCACGCAACGACGCGTACGCGTGGGCCTGGTAATCGCGATCTCGCACCGTTGGTGCGGGCCTTATGAGGTCCTGCCTACATCAATTCGACTCATTTGGTGCATGGCGTTGGCGGGTCTCTTCGTACGACCCGCAGTGGCGCCGGCACAGGATCGGCCCTTCGTCTTTTCGCTGGCCACCGCGACCGACGCGTCGACTCCGCAGGTTCGGGTGGATTACGACATCGGTGTTGGTGAACAGACGTTTCATCAACGAGCCGGCAACGGGCCGGAACAACGCTTCGGCGTTCAAGCGTCCGTCGGGCGCCTGACGTTCGTCGGGTATGTGGACACCGCAGCGGCAAGGGATGCCTATCAAACGTCACAACAGGGCGAAATGCTCGTGTCGCTGTTCGCTCAAAGTCCATCGCAGGTGGCACTCGCAATGGGCGGCGGTGTCCTCCACGAGGCCGACGGCGTGAACGTTTTGCTCGCCCGCCTCGTCGCTGGCCACGAGGGTACCGGCACTCGGCTGCACGGAAATCTGCTCTTTCAGAAGCCGCTCGCGGAGGGACGTGACAACGTCGATCTGATCACTTCGATGGGTTGGGCCGCGCGAGTCACGTCGACGTGGGCCATTGGCGTCGAAGCGATCGGCGAAGATCTCGAAGGACTGCTCCCTCCCGCCTACTTCGACTACTTCGATTCGTTCCCGGCCTTCGCAGCGGCCTTCTTGTCGTCGGCGCGAGCGCCCGCGAGGATATCGACGAGGGCATAATTCCCCTCGTGGCAGGCATACTCATACATTCGGTCTGGACTTTTCAACATGGGAAATTCGACCGTCCAGGGGCGCGTCCACGTCGTTGCATCGTCGACAGTGAACTCGTAGCTGAGCGTCTTCGCGTCTACGAGCTTGAAGCGCTCGACAAGATGCAGGTTCTCGCCGGATCCTTGGAAGTTCGTCTTCCCGGTGAAATTGGTCGTGTCGACCACCAGCGTATTCCCCTCCCAGCGGCCGCGCGCATCTCCCATCCACTGGCGCATGGTTGGGGGAAGATGCGGACGCCCGTCTAGCGGGACGACGCGCGTATCGTGAGCCATCTCATGGATGAACACCACATATCCAGGAGCTTGCACGATCTGTACGTTGTTGTTGTAGGCGCCGGGCACCCTGGGCAAATCGCGTGCGACGCACCGGTTCCCCAAACCGAGCTCCTCGGGGTTGGCGGGGCTGTCCGCTCTGCCCCCTCCGCCTCGACGGCCCATGCCTCTTTGCTGCGTCGATGCAGGAACCCTCCCGTCAGGGGGATCCACGATCAGCGACGTACGCTTCGACCCAATAACCTTGCTTCCCCGGTCGTACCAAAACTCGTTGTAAGGAACAACGACGCCGCCAACGCCGCCCTCTCCCAGTGGCGGGTATTGCTCATTGCCCTTCTCTCGATCGACAAGATCACGATTCTGTCGTCGATTCTCGTCCCGTTCAAAGGCAGCCGCCTCCTCGTCGGTCAGCACCCGTTTTCCGGCAAGGCTGTCGGGCCGCTGTAGAGGCGTAATCGTGCGGTAATCCCACACGCCCTGCAGGTCCGGCGCACCCCACGGTGTGCGCGGCGCCGTCCAACCTCCGGCCTTCGTCGCCGTTGCGGCCGTTTTGCTTTGTCCGGCGACGGGAACCAGAGCCAGCGCCACGAACGCGATTACCGCTGCCAACACGCTCAGCGACGCGAAGAATCGAACCTCCTACTAGGTATCCACGTGAGAGATTATCGCACTTCCTCTGCGCAGGAAACGACTCACCTTCCGCGCTGGCGCTCAGCGGAGCCCAGGAAACGCGCGGAATTCGTCATACCACCGCCGGAAGTCGTCCACCATCGGCAGCGGTTCCTTGCGCAGCTTCCCAAACATCAGCTCCTCGACGAACTCCACGCACTTGAATTCGAGGATTTCCGCATTCGGCTCCGTGCGGCGATACAGGGGCATGCTGATTTTCCACGGACGAGTAAACACCTTTGGATCCTCGATGGTCGCTTCATAGCGGACGTGGTACGGACTCGTGGCGGTATACCGTTCCACCACATGTAAGGCATCGCTATGGAAATTGCCCGCGCGGTCGAACCAGCTTTGGTCGTTCAATCCGGTCACGTCGACCACCAGCGTCTCGCCGTCCCAGCGCGCGTTCGACCAACCCATCCACGAATCGGTCGGCGCTTCGTCTTTGCCTCCAACCTCGAGTGTGCGCGTGGCGCCCGCAAACGCGTACACCATCGTGATCTTGTCGGTTCCCTGTACGATTTGAAACGGAAAGGGCATATACGTGGCACGGGGGACGCCGGGCATGAAGCACTTGATTTCCGGGTCGCGCGTCAACCAGTTGTCCGCGTTCTCCTTCTTCTTCGCGGCCGCCCAGGGCTGATACGGAATCTCGTCGCCCTCGACGATGCCAAAGCCGGCGGGCACCGCACCAACCGCGCCGAAGGCGATCACCGGCGCGGCGGGCACCATGGTGCCGGCGACCCGGCCGGGCCGCACCGCGAGGGCCGGGCGCACCCCATGAGACTGAATGTCCCAGTTGGCCGTATTGACGGCCTGCCAGATCCCGTTCAAGTTGGGATGGCCACCCGCCATGCGTGGAGCTCTGTACTCCGCCGGCGCCTGACCCCTGGTCGGGGTCACGGCCAGCGCGAGGATGGCGACGACGACCGCCGTAGAAATCACGAGCATGAAGTCTCTCGTCCGATGTGACACTGCGACCCTCCTTTGCGACGGTGGGCTACTGCGTCTTCTTCCGCAGATGTCCATACATGAACTCTTCGGCGAACTCGACACACTTGTATTCCATCAATTGAGCATTCTTCTCGACGTTTCGCATCATCTTCACCGTTTCGTCAGAACGTCATCGTGCCGCTGATCTGGAGCAGGCGGCCGTCTAGAACACTCAGAGGCGTCCCCCAGGCTGGGCCGTAGGCGTCGTTGCGCAACACGATGCTGTTGCCATTCGTCGCGTTATAGAGGTCGAGATTCAGTTGCAGGCGTCCACTGGACCTCATTCGAAACCGTTTGCTCAGCCGCAGATCGAGTTGGTTGCGCCGGGCCTCGAAAAGCGTGTTCGGCGCGATGAGCGGCACCGTGGCCGTTCTAGTACCGCCCGACAAGTTGCGGCCCAACGAGGGCAAGATCTCGGCCGTGGTCGCCGAGTAGTTCGCATTGATTGGCTGCCCGGCGATGTTCTGGAAGGCGCCGCTCACGACGAAGTCGCCTGGCAACGGGTAGCTCCCGTTCAGTTTGATCTGCAGGTTGGCCGACCATCCGGTGACAGCCCGGCAGGTTCGCTGGCCGTCAATCGTCGTGGCGGTGTGCGGGACCGGGGTGGTCGAGGCGCCAGGGATGTTGGGTACAGAAGGGCTGCCGGAGGCCACGGCACCAGGAGAATCGACGTCGAAGCACACGTCGTTGACGATATGCCCGGTGTCGATGCCGCCGGTGAACCGGGCGCCGGAGGCGAGCCGCGCGTTCGTTGACGAAGTTGTTCGCGTTGATCTGCTTCCCGTAATGCGACGCCTGCGTCACCACGTTCTGGACCTGTCCGAATTTGTTCTGGTTGATGTCGTACAAGCCGCACACCTGGTACCCGCCCCCGCGAGGAAGCCGAGGATCGACCGGCGCGGTGATGCAGTACGGACTGTAGTCCGCCTGGGTCACCGCCAGGTTGTCGGTGGCCCGGAAGTTGCCCGCCCAATTGCGGTAGTAACCGGCGTTCATCGACAGCCCCGCCCCAAGCTGCTGCTGCACCTCCGCCCCGACGTCCCAGAAATAATCGCGGACCCCGAAGCCGTGAAGCACATCGTCGGCCCAAACAGTCGCCGAAGGGTTGTTCTTGCCAAAGTTCTGATTCGAGATCGCCAAACACTCGCCGTTCGAGGCGAGATTGGTAAGGTCGCAGTCCGGAATGTAATTCCTGTTGACGTCGTTCCACGTGCGGTTGACGGTGTTCACCGACGTCAGGATCGGGTTGTTCGCGGTCGCGATCTCGGTCGCGGAAACGCCGACGTAGCGACCCAGAGACGCCTTCACCGCCGTCCGGCCGTTGCCGAACACGTCGTACGCCGCGCCCAGCCGAGGATCCAGGTCCTTCCACTCGGGCACCTTGTAGACGGGCGCGAAGTCGCGGACAGGCAGAAACCTGGTGGCGGGCACATGCTGGGCTTTCACGTAGGAGTTGAAGTACTCGAACCGCAAGCCGTAATTCAGGGTTAGTCGCTTGATGGCCCACTGATCCTGGGCGAAGATTCCAAGATCCGACTTTATTCTGTTCCTGGTCATATAGGGTCCCGCATCCTGTGTGATTTGGATCGGGACGCCGTTGTTGAACGTGTACGAGATGGCTTGATTGAGGTAGGGTTCGGAATCCTGGATGCCTTCCTGCTGGTAGATTCCGGTCTTGAACGCGTGGGAACCGGTGATGTAAGACACCGCGAACCGCTGTGCGATGCGGTGGCTGGTGGTGAAGGTCCGCAGCGTGTTTGCTGCGTTGTACCTGAGACCTGTCGACTGCTCCACGATGGAAATATCGTCGGCGGTCACGTCCGGCTGACGGGGGTTCGTGTAATAGGATTGCGTAAACGAAAACCCGGCTTCGAGCAGGAGCCGGCTGGTCACCGGCGCCGTCCAGCTAGTCTGGTACAGCCCCTGTGGCCAGAAGTCGTATATCGTCTGCGCTTCCGGCGCGAGATTTCCCGGCCGTCGACAATCGCACCGGGGCTGAGGATTGACGAACACGCCGACCTTGT
>QHWL01000196.1 GCA_003222555.1 Acidobacteriota bacterium
TGCTGTCGATTGGGATGAAGCCTTTCGTCGAGCTCAGCTTCATGCCCGAGGTCCTGGCATCGGGCCGGACGACGGTCTTCAAGTACCGTGGCAATGTGACACCACCGAGCCACTACGGGAAGTGGGCGGCATTCATCAAGCGCCTCGTGGCTCACTGGGTAAATCGATATGGCATTCACGAGGTGGCCGACTGGTTCTTCGAGGTGTGGAACGAACCCAACCTCAAGGTGTTCTGGACGGGAAGCCGACAAGACTACTTCCAGCTCTATCGCACGACGGTGGGCGCGATAAAAGGAGTGGACCCAACGCTCCGGGTGGGCGGGCCGGCGACCGCCCGCGACGGCTGGATTGACGAGTTCATCGACTTCTGCGAGACGGCCGACGTCGCGGTCGATTTCGTGAGCACGCATCATTATCCGACCGACGCCTTGCATCCCGCCGACGTGTTGTGGAACGAAACAGCCGACACGGAAACGCAACTCGCCCGCAGCCGACGGAGCATCTTGCGCCAATGGGCCCAGGATACGCGGCGCCGCGCGCGAGGGCGCCCACTCTACTATACGGAGTGGAATACTTCATCAAACCCTCGAGACCCGCTTCACGACGAACCGTACGCCGCAGCCTTCGTGGCGAAGACGCTGCTCGAAGTGAGCGGTCTCGTCGAAGCCTACAGCTTCTGGACCTTCTCGGACATCTTCGAAGAGAACTATTTTCCGTCAGTGCCGTTTCACGGAGGATTTGGCCTGATGACGCTTCATGGCATTCCCAAACCGACGTACCGGGCGTTCGAGCTCGTTCATCGGCTCGGCCACGAGCGATTGCTCGTCGATGGCTTGCACCACACGGTTGATGCCTGGGTCGTGCGCGACAATCTCGAAGACCGCGCAGTCACGATTCTGCTGACGAACCATGCACTTCCGCGCCACGCCATCGATACAGAGCGCGTGCGGGTGGCGCTCGTCGGTGCGGCCCAACCGCTGCAGGCGTTCGCGGAGCGGATCGATCGGGATCACGCCAATCCAAAACGCGAGTGGTGCGCCGCCGGCAGCCCTACGTTTCTCGACTCGGCCCAGGTCGAACATCTTCAAGCCGCGTCACTTGTCTCGCGAGAGTCTATCGGGTGCGAGTATGCAGATGGTACGGTACGATTCGAGGTGATCTTGCCCCCTCACGCTGTCGCCGCGGTCACTGTGGGATTCTGAAGCGTGTTGAGCAGACGAAGCGGCTCGCGCGCAGGACCGAAAGTCCCGACGGTTGACGGCCGATGGCTGCACGAGCTTCAGAAGGCCACGTTCAACTACTTCTGGCGGCAGACCAACCCTGAGAATGGGTTGATACCCGACAATACCCTCGCCGCCACGCCCGCCAGCATCGCCGGGGTAGGCCTGGCCCTGGCCACCTATGTGGTGGGCGCAGAGCGCCGCTTCGTCACTCGGAAGCAGGCGCTCGAACGGACCCTCGCAACGCTCCGCTTTTTTGCGAACAGCACCCAGAGCGACGAGGTCGATGCGACCGGCTACCGAGGCTTCTACTATCACTTTCTGGACGTGAAAACCGGCCGCCGCGCGTGGCTGTGCGAGCTGTCGACAATCGATACGACGATTCTGCTGGCAGGCGCCCTCACGGCCGCAACCTACTTCGACCTGGACACCACTCTCGAGCAAGAGGTGCGAGCGCTCGCGGAGAACCTCTGCCGCCGCGTCGACTGGCACTGGGCCCAGAACTGCGGATTACCGGTGACGCACGGCTGGACGCCGGAGCGCGGGTTCCTTCCTCATCGCTGGGAAGGCTACAACGAAGCAATGCTGCTGTACGTGCTTGGTCTGGGCTCGCCCACTTATGCACTGCCCGAAGAGAGCTATCGCGCGTGGACGTCGACGTACCGGTGGAAGACTCTCTACGGGCACGACTTCCTCTACGGTGGCCCGCTTTTCATGCATCAGCTTTCGCATCTCTGGATCGATTTCCGCGGAATTCAGGATGAGTACATGCGCGCCAAAGGAATTGACTATTTCGAGAACAGCCGCCGCGCGACTTATGTACAGCAGGCCTATGCGATTCGAAATCCGAAGCGATTCACGGGATACGGTGAGCATCTGTGGGGCATCACTGCCAGCAATGGGCCGGGACCCTCGACACGCCGCCTGAACGGCGTGACCCGGCGCTTCCTGGGTTACCAGGCGCGTGCCGTACCCTACGGGCCCGACGATGGCACGCTGGCGCCGTGGGCGGTGGTGGCATCGCTTCCGTTCGCTCCGGAAATCGTCCTGCCAACCCTTCAGCACTTTCTGGAGCGCCACCCCAATTCGGCGAAGGAACACGGTCTCGTTTGCAGCATCAACCCAACGTTCCCCGGATCCTCGCAACGTTCAGAAGGCTGGATTTCGCGCGCGCATTTTGCGCTCGATCAAGGTCCGGTTGTTCTGATGATCGAAAACTACCGTTCGGGCCTGATTTGGCGGCTCATGCGCCGTTGTCCCTTCATCGTCGAGGGACTTCGGCGCGCAGGATTCAAGAACGGCTGGCTGACCGGCCAAGCCGATTGATCAGGCACAGTCCACTTAGAATGTCTCTGCACCTCCCACCAGGAGGTCCGGCCGCATGATCGCAGACGAGCAGCGGGGGGTTACCCACTACAAAGTAGTGCCGCCGGCACAGGCGACGCCTGCCGCCGTAACGGCGCCGACGGCACCACACGGCACAGCCGCCGTGTTCGTCGTCCACGGTATGGGCCAGCAAATCCAGTTTCAGACCCTGGACGATGTCGCGGAAGGATTGCGCGCGGCAAACGTCCGCCGCAGCGGCGGACCGACGCCGCGACCCGGCGTGCGGGCAATCGCCGTCGGCGACGAGCGGCCTCAACGGATCGAGCTGACGCTCACCGACGGAGATCGACGGACGCGCGACGTCCACATCTACGAGGCGTACTGGTCGCCGATCACTGAGGGGGAGGTCACGCTGCGCGACGTGATGCGGTTCCTCTTCAACGCCGGCTTCGACGGCTGGCGTCACTCGTTCGATCCGTTCCGGCGATACGTCGCCGGCAGCCTGCACGAGTTTCCGACGCCGGTACGGACGCCGGTGTATCTCGCGACTGCGCTCCTGGTCGCCTCCGCGCTCGTCGTGGTGAATCTGGCGATCGTCGCGCTGGCCTTGGCGCGGGCGCCCACGTCGACGCCGCCGAAATGGATGAGTGACGCGCTGTTTGGCGACGTGACGGCTGTCCTCAACGCGCTCGTCCTCGCCGCGGCCACCTTCACTGGATGTCTGCTGTTGTCGTATCTGGCGCGGCGCTGGCGAGTGCGACGCGTGCCGGCGACGGCCCCGCGGCGTCTGGTGATGTGGATATCGGGACCACTCGCAATTTTCTCTTTCTGGCTCCTCATCGTCATCACCACGGCAAGCGCTTTGGCCATCGCGTTCGTCATCTATTTTCATCGTACGGCGCAGCCTGACGGCGCGGCGGCCGCGACCTCGCTCCTCGCCAGAGTCTTTTCGGAGCGGTCGATCGTGCGCTTGAGGTCCGCCGCGGATGGCGTGCTGTGGACCCTCACCGCCATCGCCGCAGCGGGCATGGGCGGACCATGGCTCTTGAAGGTTGCCCGCAACGCCAGTGCAGAACTGTTCGGCCCCGACAGGGACGTGAAAGGCGCCTGGTGGCACACCGCGGCCGTGCTCGGCGCATTCGCGACGCTGTCGGCGATCTTGATTGTGGAAGCCGGCGTGATGCTCTGGGCCTCGATGAGAGCCACGATGCCCGCCGTGTCGAAATGGACGCACGGCCTCGCATGGCCGCTGGCCATCGTCGTCAGCGCAGTGGTCCGCCGTTTCCTCGTTCAATACCTGGGCGACGTCGCCGCGTATATCCAGCCGCAGGAGCTCGACCGGTTCAGCGAGCTGCGAGCGCGCATCAAGGAACGGGTCTGGAGGATTGCGGTGGCGGTGTACGCCGCCGCCGACCAGTACGACGACGTGCTGTTTGTCGGGCACTCGCTCGGATCGGTAGTTGCCTACGACACGCTGAACCGGCTGCTGCGCGAAGAGGCGCTCGGCCGTACGCCATTTGCGGTCCAGTCGCGTACCAGGCTGCTGCTCACGTTCGGGAGCCCGCTCGACAAAACCGCGTTCCTGTTTTCGTTGCAGGGAAACACGACCGAAGCGCGGGAAGCGCTCGCCGCCTCGGTCCAGCCTTTGCTTGCGTTTCCCGAGCGCCGCCCTGAGTGGATCAACATCTTTTCGGCCTGGGACATCATCAGCGGGGCTCTCAATTTCTACGATCTCCCCGGCAAGCCGAACCCAGTCACAAACCTCGAAGATCCTGACGCGTCCGTGCTGCTCGGGGCGCACACCCAGTACTGGTCGAATGAATTGCTGTTCGACCGACTACATCAGTCTCTTCTGTAAAGCCCGGGCCCATTGATAGTGCTTCAGCAAACTGAGGCACTATCTCCATTTCGGTTTTCGCCTACTTGCCTCAAATCGGAACATACCTTCAGTTGGCCTCCTTCATATCATTCCCGTTAAATGACTTATCTATACAGACTTACACGATAATGACGCCTCGGATCGGTTATT
>QHWL01000197.1 GCA_003222555.1 Acidobacteriota bacterium
GGGTGCGTGGTCTCCCAACGAGAGGCGATGGGGCGCTTCCCGGAACTAGCGCCGCAAGGTCTGGTTGGCGCGGCTGTCTGGTACGACTACATTACGCCAGAATCCGATCGCCTGACGTTCGCCTTCGTGCTGGCCGCGGCGGAACACAATGCGGTCCTCGCCAACTATGTCGAAGCGACAGCCCCGATTCTGGATGGACGCCGCATCAGCGGCGTCCGTGCCGTCGATCGGCAGACTGGACGCCAGGTGGAGATCGCCGCGCGCGTCACCGTCAACGCAACTGGGTCCGCGGTCGACCGACTGCTTACTCCGGTTGGGGCGCCGACACGCATTCCCATGCTGAAGGCGCTGAATCTGGTCACGCGCCGCGAGGCGGGCGACGCCGCGCTGGGCGGCCGGTCCCAATCAGGACGGCATCTGTTTCTGGTCCCGTGGCGCCGCCGTGCACTGTTTGGCACATGGGAATCGGAACGCCCGTGCGACGCCGGCGCCGCCGTTACCCCAGGCGAGATCGCGGCCTTCATCGGCGACCTCAACTACGCGTTTCCGTCGCTCAATCTCACGCTTGGCGACATCGCCTTGGTACACCACGGCGTCGTCCCGGCGACGGTAGGTCGTGATGGCCGCGCCTCGCTCGAAGGCGGCGAGCAGGTTCGCGATCACACTGCCGACGGTCTCGAGGGCCTGCTCAGTGTCGCAGGGACTAAATACACGACCGCCCGTGCCGTCGCTGAACGCGTCACCGACCGGGTGTTCGCAAAGCTGCAGCAGGGCTCCGTGCCTTGCCGGACAGCCACCACGCCGCTTCCGGGCGGCCGCAGCCTCGACGTCGCGCCTTCCGTGGCCGAGGCCCGGCGCGATCAGGGGGCCGGAGTGCCGATCGATACCGTCTCGCACCTCGTGGCCGCATACGGATCGCGATACCCCGACGTGCTGGACATTGCCACCGACCGCCCGGACTTGCGTTCGCCAATCGCCGACGATTCCCCGGTCATCGGGGCGCAACTCGCCTGGGCCGTACGGCATGAGATGGCGCTGACGTTGTGCGACGCCGCGGTACGCCGTACTCCGCTCGGCGCCGTCGGGTTTCCAGGGCAGGCCGCGGCCGAGCGGGCCGCGGATATCGTCGGAGCGGAGCTGGGATGGTCGGCCGATCGAAAGCGGGAAGAGATCGAGACGCTTCGGCGATTTTATGCTCCGATACGGTCCGCCTAAAGGGATAGCGAGCAAATCACGTTCAACGCAGAGACCGCCGAGGCCGCAGAGAAGAAATGCCCGAGAATTTCTCGGCGTCCTCTGCGAGCTCCCGCCTCCGGTCAGCGTGGTTCTCCCCGAGCTTCGGCGAGGCTCGCCGACCAGCCTCCGCCAAGGCTACGGCAGGCCACCCCAACGCGGCTGCCGCGTTGGGGACCCCGGCGGTCCGCCGAAGCTTCAGCGAAGGCTGAAGCGCCTCCGGCTCGAAGGCGGCTGCGTTTAAACGTCGCTTTCTTTCAGAGCTGTCTGCCGTGCCTCCGCCCTACGGCAGCGTAAATGCGTTGAAGACGTTCGACACGCGGCCGTTCATTTCGCCCACCAGCTCGGTCTGCTGCGTCATCGCACGCGCGAATGACACACCGTAGGTTAAATCGTCGTTCTGACGTTCGCCGTCGGTTGGATCGCCCAGAATGCCCACGCCGAGGTTGCCGACGATGCGGATCGATTCCACGGTCTTGGCTGCGAGGAGCGACGCGAAAAAGTCGGTTGTATCGAGGCCGAGCCCGGTTTCGTTCCGGGCGTTGGGCAACTTGGTGGCAAACCGGAACCCGAGCGCCGGCCGGTTGTTGGATTCGGGCCTGAGGCGGATCTTCATGCCAATGAGGATGTCGTCCACGTCGTGCGTCGTGTTGCCGGTGACGGTCAACAATTTGGAGAGATCCGCCTCTTTGCGGTTCGTGATGCTGAGGCGGTCGAACGGCCCGCCATCAATCTGCAGCTCGGCGATTGAGCTGATGCCGACGCTCGTGCCCAGGATAGGGAGCCGCCAGAGATTGCCCTCGAGGCCTGAAACCGGATAATGCTGATCGTGGGCGTAGTCGATGCCGCCCTCGATCAGCACGCGTCCCGCGCCAATCGGCTCGGGATCCTCCGTGGAAAGCGGACGCTGCTGTGCAGCGGCTGGCCGGGTCAGCGAGAGTGTCACAAGAGCAAAACACACGTATCGAAGTCTGCGCACGAGCGTTCCTTTCGCAGCGGGCCTGATAAGGCCCGCCCTGCAATCGTTCAAAATGCTTTCTTGCTGTCCAGCAGGAGTGTCACCGGACCGTCGTTGACGAGCGAGACCTGCATCACCGCCTGAAACTCACCGGTCGCAACCCGCAAGCCTGCGCTCTGCAATTCTCGGACGACATCTTCATATAGGGCCTTGGCGATCACGGGAGGCGCTGCGCCATCGAACGACGGACGCCGCCCCTTGCGGCAGTCGGCCGCCAGCGTGAACTGCGAGACGACCAGCACCGCCCCTTTCACATCCTGCACGGATCGATCGAGATGCCGCGCAGGCGTCCCGGCATCGTCGAACACACGCATGTCGCGAACTTTGCTTGTGATGTACTGCACGTCTGACGGACCGTCGTTCTGCTCGACGCCAATCAGTACGACCAGCCCCTGTTCGATCGCTCCCACCGTTCGGTCGCCAACCCGCACGGTCGCCGACGAGACTCGCTGCACGACTGCTCTCATGCGAGCGGACGGGCTTGCCAGATCGGCGCGCTTTCTGCGTCTCTCTGACCTGACGTCGCCCGGAGCTCGGCCGGAGGGTTCAGCCGCGTGTCGAGTAGATGCCGCGGCGCGACGTTGGCGAGGGCCTTGAGCATCGACTGCTTGACGCCAGGGTGTTCGCGTTCGAGCTCCATCAAGAGACGCTTGGTTCGCTGGCGCTGCAGGCCCAGGTCGCCACAGGCGGGACAGCAGCAGCCCACGATCGGAAGCTCGCGTTCCTTCGTGTAGGCGCGCGCTTCGTCTTCGCCCGCGTACACCAGCGGCCGGATGACGACGTGCCGGCCGTTGTCCGAGACGAGCTTGGCCGGCATCGCCTTGAGCGCGCCGGCGAAGAACAGATTCAGCAGCAGCGTCTCGATGAAATCGTCCATGTGGTGGCCAAGCGCGATCTTCGTGGCGCCGATCTGCTTCGCGATGCGGTAGAGCACGCCGCGGCGCAGCCGGGCGCAGAGTGAGCACGGCGTCTGATCCGCGTCCAGGATGTCTTCGATCAGGATGCCGATGCCGGTGTGCTCGATTCGATACTCCCAGCCGCGCGCTTCGCACGTCCGGGCGATCAGGTCGTGCTTGTATTCCTTGTGAGCGAAAAACGAATCGGCGCGCGCTGCCGCAGCACATCGAGCACTTGAAGCAATGCCCAACTGTCCTTGCCGCCAGACAACCCGACCATGATGCGATCGCCATCGTCGATCATCTGGTAGTCGACGATCGCCTTGGTCGTTTTCTTCGCGAGACGCGCCTCGAGCTCGCTGCGATATCCCATACGCTGATTGTAGTCGCTCCCAAGAACAAGCCGGCCAATGCCGGCTCGCCATCACTTCAACGAGGCGAATTATAGCCGCGCCCGCCGCGCGTACTGATGAGCGGCTCTCGCACGGAAGAGCGTAAATATTTCTCGAACCAGCCTCGATTGACTCTGGACGCGTCGCGCCAGCACATGTATAGTTGACGCTCCTACCGATCCGATTTTCGAACCCGGCTTCCCGATCCTGGGGGACCCATGCGGTGGCCGCTTATATCGGTGTTTCTGCTGGCGCTTGTCGCGCCAGTGCTGGCCGAGGAGTACCTGCCGAGCCGCGGCCTCGATCTGCCGATCGCGATCGTGCCCTACGTCGAGCCGGGGAGCTTCGATTTGATGGACTTTCGCGAACAACAGCGAGCTCCCGCGAAATCTCGTGTGGACACCGACCCGCACAGCATCTTCGTCGTCAAGCAGCATGTTGGCCTGGCCGGCGGCTGGGACGGCGGGGTCGCCCACGGCAGCGTTGGTTTTTACTTGACGGTGGCCGAGTGGGGCCGATGGAATTTCGGCGTGCCGTCGATGGAGATCGGCATCGGCCGCTACCCTGTCTACAACTCGTTCACGAGGCAGTCGTTCATGAAGGACGAACTGACGTTTCTCGTGAGCGTCGCCTCGGTACATTACCGGGCAGGCTACCTCCGTTCGTGGGGCGTGAACTGCTACATCAATCTCGAGCAGGTTTTCGACTTGCACTCCAACCAGGCAGGCTCGCAGTTCGGATTGTCGTTCAGCCGGAAATAACCGCGCAGGCGGGCGACTGAGCACCGGGCGCTGTGGCGCCCGACCTCAGCCGCCCGGGTTGCGGCTAGCGCAGGACCACGCCTGCAGACATCCGCCAGAAGTGGAATTTTCCCAAATTGCACTCCTCCCTTGATTGACCGTCGTGGTCCTTGCGTGGAGAATCATGCAAGGGGCGTGCTTGTTGGAACGGCTGAGCATCGTGAGAGCTTGAGGTAGTTTCCACGTAGTCCGGCTTCAGCTGGACCGTTGGGGAGTGCGCGTCGAGACCACGCGAGCGGGGATGCCGACCGCGATCGCGTGCGGCGGCACGTCTTCCCGTACGACCGCGCCGGCGCCGACGACGGCGTGATCGCCGATGGTGACGCCGTCCAGGATTTTCGCGCCGGCGCCCATCCACGCTCCTTCTTCGATCGTGACCCCGGCCGAGGTCCGCGTTTGCGCGAGCACGGGCGCCGAAGGATCCGAGAAATCGTGATCGCCGCCGATCACGTAGCTGTACGCCGCCATCAACACGCTCGGTCCGATCGTCACGCGGCTCGCCGAAAAGACCTCGCAATTGAACCCGAGGTTGGCGCCGTCGGCGAGCTCGATGTCGCCGTTCTTGCACGACAGGATCGTGTTGCGTCCCACGAAGACACCGTTGCCGATCCGGATGCCGCGATTGCTGTCGCCTTTCGCGTCGAGCAGACAGTTGTCATCGACGACCACGTTGCTGCCTATGTGAATCTTGTGAGGGTGTCGAACGACGACGTTCTGGCCGAAGACCACGTTGCGGCCACAGGAGCCGAGAAGAAGAGGGTACAGCCATTTGCGCAACACGAGGCCGAAGGCTCCCGGCCGCGCCTGAGCGAGCATCACCACGAGCTCGTGTTTGAGCAGCGCGGGCAGACCCCGACGGCCGACGACGAGTGCGGCGTATTTCTCGCGGCTCGACGTGCCTGCGGCAAACAGCTGATCCTGCGCTCTCGCGATCGGCCGGAGAGGCGGATCCGGGGCGGCCGGCGGCTCCACGTCAGATCCATGCATGTTCACGATACCAGTCGAGCGTCCGCTGAATGCCCTCGCGCAACGGGACTCGCGGCGCGTACCCAAGTTCCCGCCGCGCGCGGGTGATGTCGAACGCGCGGCTCTTCGTGAAGAAATCTACCCGCCGGCGGTACAACGGCGGCTCGATCCCAAATGGCGTGCACACCGCTTCGCACACCGCGCCGGCAACCCAGAACGGCCCGACCGGCAAATGTAGCGTCGGCGGCCGCACGCCCGCGGCCTCAGCGATAATCCTCACCAGCTGGTTCAGCGTCGTCACCTCACCGCCGGCCAGAATGTACGTGCGGTTGGCGGCGGCCGGATGCTCGCCGCAGAGTCGAAAGCCTTCTACCAGGTCGTCGATGTAGGTGAGATGGTAGTAGATTTCGCCGCTGCCCAAGATCGGAAAGCGCCTGACGACATTTTTGAAGAGCTTCAGGAGACGGCGATCCCCTGGCCCATAAATGCCGGTCGGCCGCGCAATCGTCACCTCGATGTCGAGCCGATCGCCGGCCTCCCGTGCGAGACGCTCCCCTTCGAGCTTTGTCACCTGATAGACGTCGCCGGGCTTGAGGGGTGCGTCCTCGTTGGCGGGGGGATGCTCGATGTCGCCGTGGACGCCCACCGTGCTGCAGTGGACGACGCGCCGGACGCCGGCGCGCGCCGCGGCTTCGACCAAGCGGCCGACTGCTGTCGCGTTCACGGTGCGGTAAGCGTCGATCGACACCGCAGCCGCTCGATAAACCGCCGCGATGTGGTAAACAACCTCGACGCCCGTCACGGCGGCGGCGACCACGGCGGGATCGCGCAGGTCGCCGATCGTCAGCTCGACACCGCCCGCATCAAGATCGCGCGCGCGGGCTGGGTCGCGGACCAGCGCGCGAACGTCCTCTCCACGGGTCGCGAGCGAGCGCGCCAGATGGCTGCCGGTGAACCCCGTTGCGCCGGTTACGAGGACACGCACCGTTCGGCGCAGAGCGTGACCGGCGAGCCAAAGAGCCGCAGCAGGCCCATCCGGTCGAGGACCTCCTCGGAGAGCTCGGTGAAGCGGCAGGATCCAATCGCTTTGTGGAATCGAATCGGCAGCACGAACTGGCGATGCACCGAGCGGACGCGGAACCCCGAGCGGTTCAGGGCGCGCGCGATCGTGCGGTCCGTGAATACTCGATAGGCTTCGGTGCGGCCGCCGGCCGCGTGCACGACGCGTCTGGCCATCGCATCCAACACGGCGCCGCTCATCGCCGACGGATAGTCGAAGATGACCAGACGCTCCGCGACACGGCACAGCTCAGCGAGACATTGAGCCCAGTCTGGTGCGTGCATCAGCACGCGGAGGCTGACCGCCACGTCGAACGCGCGATCCTTGAAGTCGAGCGCATGAGCGTCACCGGCCATGAATCGCACGCTCACGCGTTGTCTCTCCGCCCGGCGGCGGGCGACCTCCAGCATCGCTTCAGACGCGTCCACCGCCGTCACATTGGCGCCTCCTCGCGCCAGCATGAGCGCGGCGCGTCCCGTGCCGGTGCCGACGTCGAGGATCGTCCGGTCCTGGATCCGGCCGATCATGTTCGCCAGCACGCGCGCCTGCGTGCCCGCGACCAGATCTCCGATTGGTCCACCAAAGCGGCGGTCGTCGAAGCTGCTGGCCATCGCCGGATCAGCGTAGGCTGAATAACTATAGTGATCGCGTCCCTCGCCAGGCCCGGCGCGCCCTGACCGCGTCGAAGAGCGGCGGTCGGTCACGCCAGGTCCTTGGCGACGACTCTGGGCGCAGCCGACGGCAGAAGCGCCGCGCAGGCCTGCCGGGTGCGCTCGAGGTAGGCCTCGTAGCTGTATTTGGTTTCTGCGAGGTCGCGAGCGCGCCTGCCGACGGCCGCAGCGCGGTCCGGATCGCCGATGGCGGCGAGGATGCCGCCCGCGAACTCCCGCGGGGAGATGCCGGTGAGAATCGCCGTTTGATCGCTCAGCACTTGCGTGTGCGTCAGCAGACGCGTCGCGACAATTGGCCGTCCCGATCGCAAATATTGATAGATCTTCAGCGGCGTATTCGTCCCGCGCGATCGCGGTGACACGAGGACATCCGCGGCCGCCAAGTACGCGGGAATCTCGGACGCCGGGCGTTCGCCGGTGAAGACGGTGACACGCTCGATTCCGGCCGCCCTCGCCTGCTCCTGCGCGCGCGATATTTGATCGGGCTTCCCCCCCGCAAGCACGACTCGCGCGTCTGGCCGCGCCGAATGAACGAGGGCCATCGCGTCGAACAGCAGATCGAGGCTCTGATAAGCCTCGAATGTGCCCGTATAGAGCACAATCGGCGTTGTGTCGTCGAGCTCCAGAGTGCGGCGAACCGCGGCCGCCTGCGCCGGGCTCGACTGTTCGTCCACCGAGCCGGGCGCGTTCTCGATGAGCACAATATGCGCCTGCGGATCGATCTTGCGCACCGTCTCCTCGAGCGACGGGCAGATGACGACCACGACGCGCGAGCGGCGAATCATGAGCCGCTCGATCGCGAGAAACAGGCGCCGGATGACCGCGGATCGGCTGAACGCGAAGTTTGTGAGCTGCTGCGGCAGGCTCGAGTGCATGTCGTAGAGATGCGGGATGCGCAGCACGGCGGCCAGAAGCACGCCGATGAGCCCTCCTTCTTCGTGCGAGTGGATCGCGTCGTAGCTTTGCGTGACCGCGAGCCGGGCCGCTGTCAACGCCATCATCGCATCGAGCGGAATCTTGGCCAGCGACGGCCCGACCTGCACACTGGGGGCGCAGGCAGCGGAAGATGCGGAGCCCGGGCATCGCCACGTCATCACCGAACGGGTAAGTGACGAGGTCGACATGGTGGCCGAGCCCGGTGAGCGCGCGGATGCGGTGGAACTCGCTAAACGGCGTGCCGCGGGGCTCGAAAAACGGCTCGGGCGCGATCATCAGCAGGCGCACGGTTGAGTGATTTTCTCACGAAATCGTAGTACAGTGACCGGTCCCTTTTCTGACGGATGTCCGAGGAACAGCTGCCGTCTGCTCCCTCGCGCCGCTACGCGGCGATCGGCGTCAAGATCGCCGTAAGCGCGGCGCTGCTGGCGCTGCTCTTCTCGCGCATCGACGTCGATCGTCTTTGGGCGGGCGCTCGCAATGCGTCGCTCAGCTGGCTGGCGATCGCATTGCTGCTGTACTTCGCCAACGTCCTGGCGGGCATCTGGCGCTGGTGGCTGCTGCTCGACGCTCAGGACGTACGGGTTGCGCCCCGCACGCTCTTCGACTCGATGCTCGTCGCGCTCTTCTTCAACAATTTTCTGCCGAGCAACATCGGCGGCGACGTCATCCGCATTCGCGACACTGCGCAGGCGGCGGGCTCGAAAACGCTGGCGACGACCGTCGTCCTCGTCGACCGCGCGCTCGGCCTCATGGGACTGGTGCTCGTGGCCGCCTCCGGCGCCACGATCGCCGCCGGCTCCCTGCGTCACGGACCGACGCCCATCTGGCCCGTCTGGCTGTGGGCCGGCTTTCTAATCTGCGCGGCAACCGCGGCTCCGGTGCTGCTTGCTCCGTCCGGCGTCGGGCGCCTGCTGCAGCCGTTGACCGTCCTGCATCCTGAGTGGATCGGCGACCGCATCGAGAAGCTGACGATGGTGCTCGCCCGGTTTCGCGATCGCCCGAGCGCGCTCGTCATCTGCTTCTGCAGCGCGGTGTTCGTTCAGGCGCTGGGAGTGGTGTTTTACGTGGCGGTCGCCTATGCCCTCCGCGTCAACGTCGCGCCGTGGGATCTGGCCGTGATCGTGCCGGCCGCGACCGTCGCGCAGATGATGCCGGTATCGGTCAACGGCTTCGGCGTCCGCGAGGCGACCTTCTCTTTCTACTTCACACGCGTCGGCCTGCCGATCGAGTCGGCCCTCCTCGTGTCTCTCGTCGCCGCAGGATTGACCATGCTGTTTTCCTTGACCGGTGCCGCGGTGTACATCTCCCGCAGGCATAGCTAATCAACGGCTTCCGCCACGCATGAGAAGTTGGCGGCATCGTCAGTGTTGCCGGTCCCCTTCCACTTGGCCACCTTCCCGAAGGGGCAGAGCGGGCGGGTGCGATCGACCTGCCCGCTTGTCAGGTGCGACGCGATGATTTGAGTCGGCGTCTTGCCCTGCTCAACCCATTGTTCCAGCGTGCCCACCTTGTCGAAGGTGTCGGTCCCGACGCCGCCCTGGCAGTGATTCATCCCGGGGACCATGAACAACGCAATGGAGTTTGCCGCCTTCTCCTTCCCCACCGTTTTCAACACGTTGTTGTAGTAGATGACGCTGTTCTGTGGTGTGACCTGAGGATCGGCCCAGCCGTGATACATGAGCAGCTTGCCGCCGCGGTCAAAGAACGGCTTCAGATTCGGATCGCCTGAGTACAGGACGCCGTTATCCGCCTTGTCGGCGCGCTCGAAGCCAGCAGCCACGTCGAAGGTATGCCAATCCCAGCTTGGATCTTTGAAGAGCACGTTCTTCAGACCTGTTGTCGCGTTTCCGAGCGGTTCCGGTCCACCGAGCGTCCCCCAGCCGAGCTCTGAGCCCGGCCACAGGTGACCTTCGTAGAGCACGGCGCCGGTCTTCGGGTTTTTCAGGGGAGAAGTCATGGCCTTGGCCGACTCGACTTGTCCCTTCGTCAGGCAATCCGGACCATCGGCGCCTGGACAGGCGAGCGTCGCGTAGTCGAATCGGCAGCGCGTCGGGTTTTCGACAACGCCGTCCGTCACGCCGTCCAGCCCGTCGCAGGCCGCCATCACCGCATTGTGAATCATCGGATACTTGCTCGGAGGGATCACAGCGTCGGGAGTCTTGTTGACGATGAGGTTCAACCCGGCCCGGGCCGCATGCATACGCATGGCGTTCCATGCCGAAGCGCCCGCAATGATGCCGTTGAAGTCGGCGGGATATCTCTGGGCCTCCGTGATGGCTTGTCTGCCGCCCAGGGAGCATCCGTTGAAATACGATAATCTCGGGGCATTGCTGTAATATGCGTCGATGATGGCCTTGCCCTGTACGGTCATCTCGTGAATCGATCGGTAGCCGATGTCGATCAGCTTTTCGGGATGTCCCAATGCGAAATCTGCGTTGTTGCCGACATGGCCGGTGTCCGTGCTGGCGCCCGCGTAGCCCGCGGCCACAGCCGCGGCCAGCGCCGGATAAGAGATCGTGCCGGCCCAGCCGCCGTTGCCCACGGCTTGAAACTTTCCGTTCCATCCCGACGCTGGCAGCCAGACCTCGATTTTGATGTCGGAGTCACTACTAGGCCTCGAGGTCGCAGCAACTCGACAGAACGCCGGCAGTCTGGCGTACGGATTCGCAGGGAGCCCGTTCCCACGACCGCGGCCAGCGGCTGGTGGCGTAAATGCGCCTGCCCCTACAGTTTGAGCGGACGTGACCGTGGTATTCGGAAGCGTGAGCGCGGCCACGCTCTCGCACGACCGGCCCCCGGCTGTCTGCACCCGGACGGTCTGAAATAGACCCGCCATCACGAGAACCGTACTGATGCCGGCGGCGGCGACACAGACTGTGATTGTTCGTCGATTCATGGCTCCTCCACAATTGGGACCTGCAACTTCCATCAAATACCAAGGGGCGGCGCCAAGCACAGGACACGTCTGTGTCTGCAGACCTGGCATCGAATGCCTGTTCGCTCGGTCGGTCTCACGGCGGATACCCGATGATCTCATACAACTGCGTCTCGTCGTCGACGTAGAGCTGCCGTAAGTACGGTGCGAATTCCTTCAAGCGCCCCAGCACGTCGTTCCGGTTTTCGGTGTTGTAACCATACATATGAAACACGGCGTAGCGCACGCGGCGGCTTTCGAGGAGCTTGAACGCGTCGCGGCTGGGAAATGGTGCCAGGGTCATGACGTTGGTCACGAAGTCGACCGGGACCATGTCACTGTACCCGTTGACGAGCGGCATCCAGTGCGCGGTCGAAGCCAGCATGTACTTCACGTGCTGCGGGAAATCGACGGACCGGTAGTAGAACGGCATTTCGAGAACAGGACCGCGCGGGAGCTTCGAGAGAAGCCGATACGCCGGAGCGACGGGAGATACCTGACGGAAATCGAGCGGCACGGCGAGCTCGCCGGCCGCCACGACGGCGATGGCCGCTCCCAGCATCGTCTGATGCCGAACTCGCGATGAGAGCGCCGTCAGCGCCACCCCTGCGAGCACCGACAATCCAAAGACGACGACCAGGCCAAAGCGGGCCGGCACGCGGAGCCACACCAATAAGGGCAGCGTGTGGTACAAGACGGCATACAGGCCGGCGTCGGGTCCAAACGACAGCCAACAGAAAAGCAGCGCAAGCCCGCCGTACACGAATACGATTTCGCGATCGCGCGGCGACCGCACCAACAACATCCCGGCGACGCCAAAGACCGTGGCGACCAAGCCGGGGAAATTCACTTCAGTCCAGCGTGGAAGGAAGCGGAGCAGCCACGCATGGGAGTACGCCGAGCTGGCCAGGTAGGAGCTCCAATTCGCGGAGTAGCGCCTCGCTTCTTCGAGCGATCGCCCGAATCCGATCGTCTGCTGCAGCACCTCGTAGGGCACGAAGAGCGGCCCGACGAGGAGAATCGCGACGACCGCTCCGATTGCAATCGCCGTCCAGTAACGTGTGTCGGCCCATAGGCCGCGGGTCGTCGCCATCACGAACACGGTGAACCCGACCATAAGCAAGAGGAACACGCCGTAGTAAC
>QHWL01000198.1 GCA_003222555.1 Acidobacteriota bacterium
CCCGCCGCCACCGCTGAACTCCGAGTGCGGATGCTTGCTGGTGCCGGTGTCGATTCCGCCGGGCGCGCACGTTGTCAAGGTCGTCGCGCACAGTGCAGACGGCCGCGAAAGCGTCCCGGCGACGCTGACCGTTCAGTGAGCCTCTCCGCGTTGAGGGCCCCCGAGTCGAGTCGAACGCAGTGTACCGCGGTCCGACCTCACGACTCGCCTTCGAGATCCGACTCGCGTACCAAGAGTGTGTGCAGGCAGTCGACGTTGCCGCACCGCCACGCGGCCGTCTGGACGACGGTTCCCCTGCGCCCGACGTGATAGTGGTCATCGAACCGCATTTGCCCACCACAATTCGGACACTCACGTCGATCGCCTGGCTCTGGCCGGTCTGTTCCCCGCCGCTCGTCCAACACTCCCCGTGACATCACCACGCCACCATCGCGTCCTCGAAGAGCGCGGCAAGCTCGTCCGGTCCAGCCGGCCGTGGCGACAGCTTGGTCACGCGATGCTGCGGCAGCGTTCCCTCGACGAGGCCTGAGATGTCGGCCGAGGTGTAACCCACGGCCTTCAACCCGTTGGGCACGCCGAGCCGCTCCATGAACCAGGTGAGGCGGTCTGCGAGAATCTTTCCGGCGTCGGCCTCCTTGGCCCCACTTACGTTGGCGCCAAGCGCCTCGGCCGCTTGCAGATGCCGCACGGGACTGGCGGCCGCCGTGAACCGGAAGACGGCCGGCGCATTGAGGATCACCGAAACCCCGTGTGGGACGAGCGGGTGATCGATGGGGTACCCAGGCGCGCGGTAACTCTTCACAAGACCCGACACGGGGTATGACATGCCGTGCGGGAGGTGCACTCCCGCATTGCCGAACCCCATGCCCGCATACGACGCGGCGAGAATCATTTGCGCGCGTGCCCCATCGTCGGACGGATCCTCGACTGCCCGGACGAGGTATTGCGTGACGATTCGCAGCGCCTGAAGCGCCCAGATGTCACTGATAGGGTTCGATCCCTGGTAGGCCGGACGCAGCGCCGGACGCTCGGGGCGCGGGCGCGAGGTATACGGCGTCGCGGTGAACGACTCGATGGCATGGCTCAAGATGTCGAGCCCAGTGGACGCCGCCACCTGAGGCGGCATCGTTTGAGTGTTCTCGGGATCCAGCATGCCCAGCGTCGGCTTGAGCCGACGGCTCGCAATACCGGTCTTCGCGTGCATGTCAGTGAGATCGAAGATGCTGACACCGGTCGTCTCGCTGCCGGTCCCGGCAGTCGTGGGAATGGCGATCAGCGGCTTGAGCGGGCCCGGCACGGGCATCGCCTTCCCAATGGGCGCATTGACGTAGTCGAGGAAATCGGCCGGCGGATAAGTCGTGTAGAGGTTCACTGCCTTGGCCGTGTCGATCACCGAGCCTCCGCCGACGGCCACGATGCCGTCCACCGGGTGCGCCTCGGCGAAATGGATCGCGTCGCGGAACGACACGTCGGTGGGTTCGACGCGCACTCCGTCGTACAGCACAGCCTTCACGCCCGCGGCGTCGAGCGCGGCGAGCACCTTGTGCACGGGTGCGAGCCGCGTAAGGTTGGGATCGGTGACGACGAGTGCCCTCCGGACACCGAGATCGAGAAGGTCCATCCCAACCTCTCGCGTGACGCCGGCACCGAAGCGCACGCTCGAGGCGGCCATTTCAAAGGCCATCTCACGGATCATGTGTCCCGATTCCTTCAGAACTTCACCGTGGTACTGCGCGTCAGCGTCACCTGGCTGGTGACGATGGCCGGTCCGCCCTTGAAGAGATGCCAGGCCGCGTATTGCTCCATGTACGTGTCTTCCGACGACAAGCAATCGATCGGCACGACGACTTTATAGCCGCGCTGGGCCGAACCCGAGCCAGTGCCAATGCCGACACCCTGAAAGGACGTCCCACAGACGATGACCGTCTTGATGCCGCGTGCTTTCAGCTTCTCCTCCAGGTTTGAACCGAGAAATTTGTCCGGTCCGCCTTGGCGCACCCATTCGCCATCGCGCGGCATGAATCCCGGATCGATCACGTCTGCAGGGGTGGCCCTGCCGTCGCTGCCTACGAGGCTGTACCACACCATTGCGCCTGCGGCGCGCGCCGCGTCGTGCAGCCGCTTGACGTTGGGAATGGTTGCCACGCAGCGCGGGCGGGCGCCGCAGCCGGCCTTCATCATGTCCAGAATGAGAAGACCCGTCGTCGAACCCTCGAGTGTGACCGGCTTGAGCTCGGGTCGCATCGGCGGTTTCACCGTCGCCCAATCGTCGAGGATATCGGCAGCCGAAGGCGTCGCAGCCAAGACGATCATGAGTGCTCCGGCTGCCGCGGCCGTCCCGCGCAACAGAGTTCGCATGTCTAACATGGTGTCCTCCTGGTTTCGGGTTCTTGAGCGCCGGACAAAGTCTACATCGACGCCGGCTCCCGACGCTGAGCACCGCCTCGCGGCCCAGCGGCCCGCCGTGCTTGCGTCTCGGCATTCTCCCAGCAACCGCGGTGGCCGCCATCCGATGGCCCCAATACGAAAAGATGCAGGGATACGACACGCAACGGGAAACGGCCGTGAGGCGGCTGTATCAGCAACTGACCGGCAAGCTCCCATAAGAAAGGGAGCGGCCTATGCGGGTGGGATTTCCTCCGGCGGATTGAACCCGATCGGCCGACGTTGAGGATCGCGCGCCCAGAGCTCGCGGAAAGCCTTCTCGAAGTCCGGCTGCGTGACGGCTGGGGCGACCTCGGAGATGGCCGACGCGAGACCGCCGGCATCGAGCTCGCGCACCAGCGCATTGCGGCCTGCCAGCGTGCACAATCCCTTCAGCAGCGCCCCGCCGGCACCTTCCGTCTGACGCGCGAGCTGTTCCAGGTCTACCGACGGCGCCAGCCGCATCCTCTTCGAGAACAGTTCCAGCATCGCCTTGCGCCCAGCCGCGTCCGGCAGCGGGATTTCGATCCGCTCGCCGAGTCGTCCCGGGCGCAGGAGGGCCTCATCAAGCAACTCCGGCCGGTTCGTCGCGCCGATGACGAACACGCGCGTCGACGAATCGAGGCCATCCATCTCAGCGAGGAACATGTTGACGACCGAGTTTCGGACGCGGTCGCCGGCCGAGTCGCCGTCGCCGCGGCGCTCCGTGACGGCGTCGATTTCGTCGATGAAGATGATCGCTGGCACTCGCGCGCGTGCCCGCGCGAAGAGCTCCTTCACATGCTGTTCCGACTCGCCCAGCCACTTCGAAAAGATGTCCGCGACATTGACCGCAAAGAACGAGGCGTCGGTCTCCGACGCCAGGACCCGGGCGATCGTTGTCTTGCCGGTGCCCGGCGGACCCGACAAGAGAAGGCCGCTCGGAGGCGCAACGCCGAGCTGACGGATGAGTTGTGGATTTTCGATGAACTTCTCGATGAACTGGAGCTTCTGTTTGGTGTCGGCGGGCAGGATGAGGTCGTCCCAGCCGAGCTTCACGCCGCCATACCGGCTCGCGTTGACGTGCGCTCGATATGCGTTGCGGAGGTCTTCGTCGCGAATTGGACGGTTGGCCTCGAGCGCCGCCAAGGCGGCCTCGTCCACGACGCTCCGAATGCGCGCGGCGGAAAAACCCTCCAGGTTGTGCGCCTGCTCGGCAAGCCGGAGCGCGCGGACATGCGGCCGTCCGCTCACCAAGGTTCGCAGAATCGCGAGCCGTCCATCGAAGTCGGGCTTGTCGATCTTGACCTTGTAATCGAAGCGTCCCTCGCGAATGACTGCGGGGTCCAGATCTTCGAACCGATTGGTTGCTGCGACGATCAACAGTCCCGGCGTCTCTCGATGGGCGTCCAGCTGTTGGAGCAGCGCGTCGACCATCTGCTGCTCGTGAAGGCCGGGGGCATCCTGCCGCTTGCAGGCAATCGCGTCGAACTCGTCGAAGAAAAGCAGGCAGGGTGTCTTCGATCGGGCCTCGTGAAACAGCCGTTGGATGGCATCCGGGGCGCCACCCACGTACTTGCTGACGGCACCCTCGAGCGGCACGCGCAGTAAGTACATACCGAATTCCTCGGCCGTCGCCTGCGCAAAGAAGGTCTTGCCGCAGCCGGGTGGACCATGCAAAAGAATCCCGTTTCTGACGACGCCATACCGGCGCGCGTCCTCCTGGCGGACGTAGATGGTCTCGACGATTCGTCGAATCTGTTTCTTGAGATCGTCCATCCCGCCCACACGCGCAAACCCGACGGCCGACGGCTGGCTCCGTCGAAGCTTGCGCGGAGCGTTCGCTGCCCTGAAACGTTTGCGATAGTTTTGCGAGCAGGTCTGCGGACAGCCCGCCGAACCGACTTCCGCGCCCGGGCGGCGGGGCGGGCTGGCGTGACGGGCGCGAGGGTGAGCGGGGAGGACGGCTCGATTACGACGAGGTCCCAATCGAGCGCACGCCGAAGCGCACCTTGCAGATATACAGGTCTCAACCCCATCGCCCACATCTCTGTGGCGCCTCTGCCGGGCTGCGTCGTCTCCCGCGGAGTACGGATTACAGATCCACCTCGAACGGGCATGAACTCGATCCAGCCATGCCAGCGGTGCGTGCCATCGCCCGCTGCGCCTCCGCAAGCGCGGGCGCAATAGGCGATCCCATCAGGCGCAACCACGAGCTCCTGGAATTCGACTAGGACTTCTCCCATACGCTGAGAACGGCTGGAGCCAATGGCTCACAGTCAATCCTGACGGTCAATGATGATGACGGGAACAGACCAAGACAAATGGGGTAAGCGCCGTGAATCGCTCTACTACGGGATGGTCATTTCGTGAAGCGAACTCATTCCCAAGAGGAGCCCTGTCTTG
>QHWL01000199.1 GCA_003222555.1 Acidobacteriota bacterium
TCTGCGTCGAACGTGATTTGTTCACGATCTCTTTCAAGCGGACCCTCCGTGCGCTTCAAACGGCTGCCTCCGGCACTGCCCGAGTGTGGCCCATCGTAGGCGCGGGATCATCGAGCCCTTCGTCGGGGCGCATCCAGAACGCCATAATCGAACCAAACAACAGCAGGCCGATGCCGGCAACGAACGTCATCTCCCAGCTGCCTGTATTGTCCACTATCTTTCCGCCCACCACGGGCGAGATGATGGCAGCCAACGCCGATCCAGAATTCATGAAGCCGCTCGCGAAGCCCGAGTGACGCGGCGCGATATCCATCGGAATGGCCCACATCGGCCCGACCGTAAATTCCGCAAAGAAGAAGGCCGCGCTCAGCAGAATCGCCACCAGAGCAAGATTGTGCACGAACACCACCGGAATCATCAGCACCATCGAGCACAGAAAACCGAAGATCACCAGATTCCGGCGCGCCTTCTTCCGATCGCCGGTCTTCTCGAAGACGCGGTCGCTCACGATGCCGCCCAATGCGTCCCCCACGACCCCGCCAAGGAACACACCGGAAGAGAACAGCGCCGAACTGCTCAACCTCAAGTTGTAGCTGTGGAGAAAATAGGACGGGATCCAAGCCAGAAAAAACCAAAGAGTCCAGCCATAGCAGAAATACACGATCGTGACCGGCAACATGCGACGGGCCAGCCGGGCCAATGGGACTGGCGGCCTCCTTTTTCCTCCGTGGTGCTTCGGTAGCCGCTCCAGCTCCTCGGCTGTGATGCCGGGATGATCGGCGGGATTATCCCTGAAGTACCAAACCCACACGAACGCCCAGAGGAAGCTGACCAGGCCGATGAGGACGAAAGAGCCCCGCCACGTCACGAGTACTATCAACCAGGCAACCAGCAGTGGGGTGATCGCGTTGCCGATTCGTGCGAACGAATGGGTGATTCCCTGTGCGAACCCTCGCTTCTCCGCCGGCATCCAATCAGACATTGCCCGGGTGGCCGTAGGCAATGCCGAGACTCCGATTCCCAGCATGACGCGGGCGACCAGCATACCGGCCAACGTGCTGGTGAGTCCCATGTACACGGTCGCGGCCGACCAAATGATTCCGAAAAAGGTCAGTGCCTTTCGGGCACCGAACCGATCGCTGACCCATCCTCCGATGATCTGGAACAGCAGGTACGGGTAGCCGAACATCGAGAATATCAAGCCCACCTGATAATTCGTGAGGCCCAGCTCCGGCTGGAACACCGCCGCCGCGGTGCTCACATTCACCCTGACGACGTAGTTGATGAAGTACATCACGCAGAGCAGAGTGAGCACCATCGTGGTGGGGCGAATTCCGCCCCGGGGCATGGTGACCGCGTTCGATTCAGTAGCCATGAGTGAACCCCGCCTTTCGTAAGTCGCTTCGTCTTGCCTTTATCACGAAGCCACGAAGGTCACGAAGGTGCACGAAAACAATGAATGGCTTCGTGTCTCTTCGTGAGTTTCGTGCCTTCGTGATGAAAGACATCGCGACAACGCTACTGACAGCTATTTCGCCTGAATAAGGGACCGCAGGAGAACCGCCGGGTGGACGGCGCGCACGCCGGTGAAATGCGCGACCTGCTGGCGGCACGACACGCCGGACGCGGCCAGGACGGTTCCGGCCTGGGCGGCGCGTGCGGCCGGCAGGAGCTTGCGCTCGCCAATGCGATGAGAGACTTCGTAATGCTCGCGTGAGTAGCCGAACGATCCGGCCATCCCACAGCATCCGGCATCGAGGTCGACGACCGAGCACGACGGAATGCGAGAGAGGCGCGCGCGGACGCCTCGAGGCCCATCGCCTTCTGATGGCAATGGCCGTGGAGAAGAACCTTCGAGGGTCCAGGTCGCAAGCCAATCTGAACGCGTCCGGCCTGCCATTCGCGCTCGAGGTGATCTTCGAACAACACGCACGCGTCGGCGACGACGCGTGCCTTGCGCTGCGCCTCGCCCCGCAAGAGCGCCGGTGCATCTTCGCGTACAGCCGACAGGCAGCTGGGTTCGAGAAACACGATGCGGCCGCCGGTTGACGCGGTTTCGTACAGCAAGTCCGCATTTGCTTGGGCGACACCACGCGCCTCGTCCAGCAGTCCCTGCGAAATCATCGGCCGGCCGCAGCAGGCGTGTGGCGCCAAGCGCACGCCGATGCCGGCCGCGTCGAGAATTTCAGCGGCCGCAATGCCGACCTCCGGGTGGTTGTAGTTGGTGAACGTGTCGTTGAAAAGAATCACACCGGAGCCAGGGCCTGAAGGCTGGAGTCTGATGTTGCACCGTTCGAACCGGCGAGCGAACGTCTGTCGCGTCCAGCTTGGAAGTGTCCGCTTTCGATCCACATGGAGAAGCTTCTCGCCGAGCCATCGGCCCACGCCACTGCCCGCCGCAAGGTTCGAGAGGGGCGCGAAACGGCTGCCCCATTTCGACAACGCGTGGATGTGGCCGATCGCCCGCGTGCGCAACGGCACGCCGTGCCGTTTCAAGTAATCCGCCAGGAACTCGCTCTTGAACCGAGCCACGTCGACGCCCACCGGACATTCGGCCTTGCAGGCTCGACATTCCAGGCAAAGATCCAACACGTCGTACACGTCCTCGTCGCCGAGTCCCGCCTCGCCCAGCCGTCCGGCCATCGCCAGCCGCAGCGTGTTCGCGCGGCCGCGCGTCGAATGCTTTTCCTCGAGCGTGGCCATGTAGGACGGGCACATCGTTCCGTCGAGCTTCTTTCGACAGACGCCAAGACCGCTGCACATCTCCACCGCCCGACCCATGCCGCCGTGCTCGGAAAAGTCGAAGTGCGTCGGCGGGTCCGGCGTCTTGTAGCCGGCGCCGAACCGAAGGTTTCCCGTGAGCGGGGGTGTGCCGGTGATTTTGCCCGGGTTGAAGAGGCCGTCTGGATCGAAAGTCTTTTTGAGCGTTCGAAACGCCTCGTACAAAGTCGGCCCGAACATCTTCGCGGTGAAGGAGCCTCGCACCAGACCATCGCCGTGCTCGCCCGAAAGCGCGCCGCCGAACTCGAGCACGAGGTCCGCGATGTCGTTGGCAATCGCTTCGAAGCGCCGCACGCCCTCCGCGGTCTTGAGGTTCACGACCGGCCGCACGTGCAGGCAGCCGACCGAGGCGTGAGCGTAGACGCCGGCGACGGTCCCGTGGCGGCGAACGATTTGCAAGAAGCGGTCGATGTAGTCGCGCAACTTCTCGGGCGCGACAGCGGTGTCCTCCACGAACGACAGCGACTTGTCGTCGCCCTTCATGGCCATCGACAGCCCGAGCGCCGCTTCACGCAAGCTCCAAATGCGAGCTTGCTCGGCCAACGTCAGAGCACGGCGCCAGCGACAGCTGAAGCCCGAACCGGCGAGATCTTTTTCTAGCGCCTCCAGCCTTGGCGGCAGATCGTCGGCGTGGTCCGCGTAGAACTCCACGCACAGAAGAGCACCCGGGTCGGTCTGGAAAATGCTTTGCCTGAGCTTGTCGAGCGCCGGGCTTTCGCGAGCGTGATCCAAGATGAAGCGGTCCATCACCTCGACGGCCGACGGAGTGTGGCGGAGCACCGACGGCGTCGCGGCCAGCGCGTCCAGCAGATTGTCGAACTCTATGGTGAGTACCGCCTTCGCTTTGGGCAGCGGAACGAGCTTGATTTTCGCCGCGACGACCAGGCCCAGCGTGCCCTCGGAGCCGACCATGATCTTGGAGAGGTTGAATGGCTTCGACGCGTCGACGAACTCGTCGAGGTTGTAGCCGCCGACGCGGCGGAGAATTTTCGGGAAGCGGCGATCGATCTCTTGCGCGCAATCTCTCGCGAGCTGGCGCACGATGCGGTAGCACGATGCTTCCAGGCCCTCGCCTTGGCAGGCGGCGTCGAGGTCGGCCTTGCCGAGCGGCCGAAAGTGCGCGACGCGTCCATCGGCCAGTACCACCTCCTGCTCGAGCACGTGATCGATCGTCTTCCCGTAATAGACCGACCGCGCGCCGCTGGAGTTGTTGGCCATCATGCCGCCAAGGGTGGCCCGGCTGGCGGTGGAGATGTCTGGCGCGAAGCGCAAGCCGTGCGGGCGGAGCTCGGCGTTCAGCTCGTCGAGCACGACGCCAGGCTCGACGCGCGCCCAGCGCTCGCCGACGTTCACTTCCAGCACGCGGTTGAAGTACTTCGATGTATCGAGCTGGAGGCCGGGTCCAATCGCCTGTCCGGCCTGCGACGTGCCGCCGCCGCGCGCCGTGATGGACGAGCCGTGGCGCCGGGCGATTTCGACGGTTCGGACTACGTCCTGGCGGGAGCGGACGACCACGACCCCGAGCGGTTCAATCTGGTACACGCTCGCGTCGGTAGAGTACAACGCGCGCGAAACACGGTCGAACCGGACTTCGCCTTCGATCTGGTGTTCGAGCTCGCGCTGAAGGGTCTCGATCAATCGCGCCGGTTCCCCAGAAACCGCAGCAAGAAAAGGAACAGGTTGATGAAATCGAGGTACAGTGCCAGCGCGCCGACGATGGCGTAGGAGCCCGTCTGGCCCTCCGGCATCGCCAGCGCCATCGCCTTCAGCCGCTGCGCGTCGTAGGCCGTCAGACCCGTGAAGACGATCACGCCGATGAAGGAGATGACGAACTGGAGCCCGTCGCTGTGCCAGAACATTCCGACCAACGACGCCAGGACAACTCCAAGGAGACCCATGAACAGGAATTGTCCGAGGCCGTCCAGGCTGCGCCTGGTCGCCGTGCCGTATGCCGCCAGGCCGCCGAACATCCCCGCCGTCACCAGAAACGTCGACGTCACCGATTCCCCGGTGTAGGCCAGCAGAACGAACGAAATCGTGACGCCGGTAAGAGCGGAGTAGACGATGAACAGGAGCGACGCCGTGGACGCCGAGAGTTTCTCGACCCTTGCCGACAGGACGAGCACGATGCCGAACTGGGCGATGACCAGTCCCCAGAACAGCGGCCGGTTCGTGAAGATGGTCGCCACGAGAGCGGGCGACGACGCGATGAACCAGGCGGTCATCGCGGTCACCGCCAGGCCTGCGCACATCCAGCCGTAAACAGAGCGCAGGAACGTGCTGACGCGTTCCGCGCTCGAAAAGGGCGACGCGACGGCTGCATTCGGGACGACTTCGTAGGGCGCCATCTGAAACTCCTTTGAGATAGGTCTTTTCTCCATGAATGCTAACACGCGCGCTGCGGCCGCAGGTGAACCGCGGCAAAGAGCGTGGAATCCGCTCATCCTCCTGCTCGGTGGAGTCTTTGTTGCGGCCACGCTCACGTGGATTCTCCCGCCGGGGACCTTCGACCGGCGGGACGACCCATCGACCGGCCGGCGCATCGTTGTGGCTGGCACCTACCACCGGGTGGCGGAGGCGCCGGTCGGCCCGTTTGCCGCTGCTGTCGTCATTCCGCGCGGCTTCGTCGCGGCCGCCGAGGTGATTGCCGCGGTTCTCTTCGTCGGCGGCGCCTGGGTGGTGGTCGATCGCCTCGGCACGCTTCCGGCGGTGGTTGCCGCGCTCGTCCGGGGCTTCAGGCATCGAGGTTTGTGGGCGATCCCGGTGGTCGGCGTGTTCTTCGCCACGATGGGCGCGCTGGAGAACATGCAGGAAGAGATCATCCCGCTCGTGCCGGTGCTCCTCGTGCTGGGGCGCGGCCTCGGTGTGGACGGGGTCGTCGTCGTGGCGATGAGCGCGGGCGCGGCGATGATCGGCAGCGCTTTCGGTCCCACGAATCCGTTCCAGGCCGGCATTGCGCTCAAACTCGCCCAGCTGCCAGCGCTCTCCGGGGGAGGGCTTCGCCTCGCATTGTTTCTGGTCGCGTTCGCCATGTGGATTGGCTGGACGATGCGATATGCCGCTCGAAACCGCATCGCACCCACTAGTGTCGACGTGGGAGCGGACGCGAGCCTGCCTCCCAAGCACGCAATGATTCTGGCGATCGCGGTCGCGCCGATGGCGGCCTACGTGTACGGCGCCCTTCGGCTCGATTGGGGCTTCAACGAGCTCTCCGGGGCATTCCTTGTCGGAGGCCTCGTCGCCGGCCTGGTCGGCGGCTTCGGCATGTCGAAAACACTGGCTGTGTATCTCGAAGGGATGCAGAGTCTGCTGCCCGCGGCCCTGATGATCGGCGTCGCGCGCAGCATCTCGCTGGTGCTCGAGGACGGACGGGTCGTCGACACTATCCTCAACGACCTCGCGGAGCCGCTGTCGCACACGCCGGCTGCGCTCGCCGCGTTTCTCATGATTCCGTTCCACGCGATTATCCACATTCCAGTTCCCAGCGTGAGCGGGCAGGCTGTGCTGACGATGCCGCTCGTTGTGCCGCTCGCCGACTTGCTCGGTCTGTCGCGACAGGTACCGGTGCTCGCGTACCAGACCGGGGCCGGACTCATGGATCTGATGACGCCGACAAACGGGGCGCTCATGGCGGTGCTCGTGGCCGCCGGCGTGTCGTTTCGACGGTGGATCCGGTTCGCCTTCGGGGCGGTGATACTGGCGACGTTGTTGGGCGTCGTCGGCATCGCGGCGGTGATGTGGTTGGGCGTCGGCTGATGTGGTCAGGCTGCGAAAAAACGACGTTTGAACGCAGAGCTCGCAGAGCTCACGGAGAAATGCAACCACGAAGACACGAAAACACGAAAAGTACGTTGGCTTTCTTCGTGTCTTCGTGCTTTCGTGGTTGCCTTCAACAACATCAAGAACTTCTCTGCGGCCTCCGCGGTCTCTGCGTTGAACGTGCGGTTACCAGCCGATCGGCTGGCCTTTGGTCTGCTCGTCGAGCCAGAGCTTGAGCGGCGCAAAGTAATCGAGGATGGCCGAGGCGTCCATTTGTCGCTTGCCGGTGAGCGCCTCGAGCGCGTCGGGCCACGGACGGGAGAGTCCCATCGACAGCATCGCATTCAACCGCCGGCCCGCTTCCGTGCTTTCATAAATCGAGCAGCGGTGCAGCGGTGTTGCGCATCCAGCAGTCTGGGAGAGCGCGCGATGGAACTGGAACTGCAGG
>QHWL01000200.1 GCA_003222555.1 Acidobacteriota bacterium
CGCACCACCACTACCGATTCGGAAGGCCGGTACCTGGTGTCCGCCTTGGATCCCGGTGAGTACGAAATACGCGCGGAGCTCTCCAACTTCAGAACGGTGATACGAAGCGGTGTCGTGTTGACCGTCGGCGGCACGACCGACGCCGACCTCAGGATGAGCCTTGGACCGATCGCCGAGCAGGTGACCGTCGTGGCCGACACCCCGCTCATCGAGCTGGCCAAAGCGGAGTTGAGCCGCGTGGTCACCACGCAGGAAATCGAGTCTCTCCCCATCAGCGGACGCAATTTCGTCGACTTCGTCAAGCTGTCGAGCGGCGTGGCGAGCGGCCGCGAAAACGTCGGCGGCGGGGCGTTCAAGGAGCCCGACGTCGGGGTTGGATCCGCCGCCGCGCCCCGGCTCTCCTTCGCGGGACAGCCCGAGCTGAACACGATGATTCAGGTCGACGGCGCCGACAACGTGCAGACCTTCACCGGTCTGCCGCGCGCGACGCCGTCGCAGGAGGCCGCCAAGGAGTTCCGCGTCCTCAACTCGACCTACCTGGCGGAGTACGGCCGTGCCCTGGGCGGCTTCGTGAACATCGTCACCAAGTCGGGGACCAATCGCTCCGACGGGTCGCTCTATTACTTCGGCATGCACGACAAGCTCAATGCCCGGTCCGTGCTCAACACCCCCGACACCAACGTGCTGCATCAGAATCAGTTCGGCGCGACGTTCGGTGCGCCGATCGCCGTGGACCGGACCTTCTTCTTCGGGAACTACGAAGGGCAGGTGCGGCAGCAATCGAACCGGTTCTCGCAGGTCGTGCTGGACAATCTGGCCGCGCTCAACGCCGTTCGCACTCAGTTCGGCTTGACACCCGAAACCACCAACCAGCTGCAGAAGAACCACTACAACTCGGTCATGGGCAAGGTGGACCACCACCCGACGCCGAGTCAAACCCTGTCGGTCCGCTACAATTTTCTCGATTCGGTGACGGACAATTTCCTCGGCGGCGGCGGTCGCGCGTCGCCGACCTCCAGCACGGCACGTGACAATCTGACGAGAGACCAAGCCGGTGTCGCCAGCATGCTGTCGGTCCTCTCTCCCACCCTCGTCAATGACGTCCGCTTTCAAGCTGCGCGGCGCACCTTCGATTTCACGTCGGTGCTGAAGGAGCCGGCACTCGACCTCTCGAACTTCATCATCATGGGCAAGAGCACCTCCGACGTCGACTACTACGCGGAGACGCGCTTCCAGTTCGCCGACAGCCTGACGCGGAGCGCCGGCGGGCATCAGCTGAAGGCGGGGATCGACGTCAACTACCTTCGCAATGAATCGCGATTTCACCTGTTCTTCCCCGCGCGAATCATCTTTCCCTCGCTCGCCGCATTCCAGACGTTCACACCGGCCGTGTTCTGGTGGCCTTACCTGCCCACCGCCTCGAGCCACCCGGGCTTCAACACCGCGTGGACCAACGATGTGCCGTCGGACTGGCTGGATGCCACGCGGTTCGCGATGAACCACAGCTCGTATGGATTTTTTGCCCAGGATCACTGGCAAGCCGCCAGCCGGCTCTCCCTCACGTACGGCGTGCGGTACGACGTCGAGGCCTATCCCGCCGAGTTCATTCTCGAGAAAGATCTGAACAACGTTCAGCCGCGCGTGGGGGCGGCGTTCCAGTACAGCCCCCGCGGCGTCATCCGCGGCGGCTACGGCCTCTTCTTCGACCGGCTGGCCAGCAGCGTCGGCCAGCTGTTCAACGCGACCCAGTGGTCGAGCGCGGGCTCACTGCCCAACGCGCAGTTGCTCTTCCCGACGGTCGCGCCGCTACATGCGCGCTTTCAACAGCGCACGGTCGGCGGCGCCGCGGCGCCCATCGCCGCCCGTACCTTCCTCACCACCGGCCAGGTTCCGACCACGAGCAGCATCGGGCTCGCCGATACGATCGACGGCGCCATCCAGACGCCGTACAGCCACCAGGCAAGCGCCCAGATCTCACACGAGCTCGGCCGCGGCATTGCCGTCTCCGCCGGCTACCTGTTCCTCGGCGCCCGCCAGATACTGGGTCACACGGGGAACCTCAACGCGCTTCAGACGGGCGTGCTGGCGAGCGGCAAGCCGATCTGGGGCGGCCGCAAGTATCCCGAGGTTGGCGATCTCTTCGTGCAAACCAACACAGGCATTTCGAACTATCACGGCGGCACCTTCGAAGTCGAAAAGCGCTTTGACGGCGGCGTCGCTTTCCATGGCAGCTACACGCTCTCCAGGGTGCGGAACAACGTCGACTCGCTCGCGAACTTTGCCGATCTGCCGGAGGGACAGGACATCACCGGCGAGATGGCGCGCTCGAGGCAGGACGTCAGGCACCGGCTCACCGTGACGGCGTTGACTCAGGTGCCGTCGCGGGCCGCCGTCGTCGGCGGCGTGAAGGTGAGCGCGCTGGTGTCGGTGGAAAGCGGCCGCCCGTTCAACATCTTCGCGGGACGCGACTTCAATCTCGACGGCAACCCCAACTCCGATCGTCCGGCGCTCATCGGGCGCAACGCGTACGAGGGGCCGGCCTACGCGAGCGTAGACCTTCGGGTGGGCCGCGAGGTTTCAGTGAACAACCGCGCGCGCCTCGACCTCACGCTCGACGTGTTCAACCTGTTCAACCGGGAGAACGTCAAGGACATCAACACGGTGTGGGGCAGCATCGACTACCCGAATACGCCACCGCCGGCGCAGCTCGGGTTCGGCACGCCGCGCGATGTGTTCAACCCGCGGCAGGTGCAGTTTGGCGTCAAGCTGAGATTCTGAGTTCAATTGCATTGAGGACCGCGCGGTCGGCGAAGCACCGCCGCCGTTCGGCACGACGCGACTCAACGGCGTGCGCGGCGCCGTCTCGCCGGAACTTCGCGTTCTTCGGCCTCGCGCGCAATCATGACCTCGGTCGATTTGATAATTGCCAGCGCATCGTCGCCCCGGCGAAGCTTCAGCTCGTTCAGCGCGTCGCTGGTGACGACGGCGGTCAGCGTCTGATCCCCAATCCGCAGGCGCACCTGGCCGAGCAAGCCGTCGATCCGCACTTCCTCGACGAAGCCGCGGAGGCGATTGCGACCGCTCAGCGCCACGATGAGTCCCGTCGACCGCTTGGTTCTGCGTGATTGGGGTTGGACGGACGGCGTCTGCCGGGCGAGCAGGCGGTCGACTTCGGTCTCGGACATGCGGTGATGGCCGCCAGCCGTTTTCGTCGTTCGAATCTTGCCCTGAAAGATCCATTGCTTCAGGGTCGAGTACCCGATGCCCATTCGCTCCGCGGCGGCACGCACGGTCAACAGCCCCATATCGCCCAGAGCCTCCAAAAGCGGCTCGAATCATATCGCGTCTTCAAAAGCAAAAGCGCTACCACGGAGTCCACAGCGGTGAACCGAGGTCGCGGTTTTCTTCAATCCTATTGGCCGTGAGGCTCCGTCCGTATTCGTGGGCCTCTCTGGCAGGGCTTTGGCGCGGAGGTCCACAAGCGCTATGCGCGTCAGACCAGCGCGTCAGCGGGTCGTCTGGGGCACGGCGAAGCCAAAGGACTCGAGGATTCGCACGCTGTCAGGTGTTTTCAAGTAGTCGATGAACTGTCGCGCCAGCGGTTTCTGCCGCGACGATGCCAGGACGACGGCCGCCTGCTCGATGAGCGGATACCACGACTCGGGGATTTCGACGTAAGTGCCGGAACTCTTGAGCGTCGGCGACAGGGCCAGCGAGAGCGCCAGCATGCCGACGTCGGCGCCGCCCGTTTGGGCAAATTGAGCCGCCTGCGAAATATTCTCGCCCAAGACGAACTTCTTCCGGACGCGCTCATACAGCCGTTGGTGACCCAGCGCGGCCACCGCGGCCCGCCCGTACGGCGCGTGCTCGGGGTTCGCGATGGCGATGCGACGGACGCGCTCATCGCTCAGCACCGTCAGGCCACGGCGCAGGTCGATGCCGGAGTCGTTCCGCGTCCAGATCACGAGACGGCCTGTCGCGTACTCGTAGAGGCTGCCACGCTCGGCCTGCCCCGACCCTTCGAGGCGCCTTGGGTAGTCGATATCCGCCGAGAGGAAGACGTCGAAGGGAGCGCCGTTCTGGATCTGCGTGAAGAAATTCCCAGACGAGCCAAAGGTCAGCCTGACCTGCCGCCCGGTGTCCTTCTCGAACCGAGAAGCGATCGCCGGAATGGCGGACTGCAGGTCCGACGCAGCGGCGACCGTCAGGCTTTGGGCCCGCATCGGCGCGGCGGCGAGGATCACGGCGACAACGAACACGGCCCGACCGATCGATGCGTGCAAAGCGTCTCCCCGGAAGGACGAGGTGCGGATATACATATCGTAAGCAGTCGGCTCGGTGAAAGACATTAGTATAGCCGTTTCGAACTGTTTACAATCGATTTGAATATTGTTTACATTCGATATAGAGTGAT
>QHWL01000201.1 GCA_003222555.1 Acidobacteriota bacterium
CGGTTCCTCCGTGGCGGCGCAATCGCGATCGGCTGCGCGCTGCCCCTCGCGCACGCGGGTGACGCCGACCGATCGGAACGTGTCCGGCACACCACTAATACTACAGCCGGTTTCGCAACCTCCACCTAGCGCCTGCCCTCAGGCCTCCAGTCCACCGCCGGCCCACAATCATGTAACAACTTCAGAAGCCGATCACACTATTGTCTTCGTTGAGATTCCTCGGACGTGACCCGCACAGGCAGTGTGGCGGGATATTTCGAGGTGATTCGCTCAATTGGTCGCCCAACGAGCTCTGGCGTTGATCTTGCTCAACCAGGGCGCGATTGCCCCAGCCCAATCCCCTTCACAACGTCGTCACGATTGTTTTTGGCAAGGGCTCGCCGCGAAGACGTTGGTGGCTCCTGACCCTTGTTGTTTGGGCGAGCGCAGGACTGCCTCTCGCAGGACGGGTCGCGACGGCGGCGGCGCTGGAAGTGTCGACCGTGACCATCGCCATCGACGACTATGCGGGGGTGCCTGCTGACGACATCGATCGGGCCCAATGCTTGGTGACCCAGTTGTACGCCGCCATCGGGGTGAAGACCGACTGGCTTGAAACCCGTCGTGTCTCAAAAATCGCGCCAGGGGCTCGAATGCCGGCCAACGTCGTTTCGCCCGATTTGAGGATCATCGTCATCGGCCAGCAGATGCCACACGGGCAGACCCCGCAACAGGACGCCGTCGGTTCTGCACCAGGCACGAAGACGGAACGGGGCCGCATCGCGTATGTGTTCTACGACCGATTGCAGATGATTGCACTCACGTCACATCAAGTCGGCGGCGACACATTCGGTGTCGTGATCGCGCATGAGATCGGCCATCTGCTGCTCCCCTACGGTTCGCATTCTGAGACAGGGCTCATGCGCGGCCTCTGGAGGGCTGAAGAGATTCAGCGCGTCGACGTGCGGGCACTTGGCTTCACACCGTCCCAGGCCCGCGACATTCGACAGCGGGTGTCTGGCGCCTTCAGCGCACCATGACATCGGCGGGTCGACGGGCGGCTTGAGCCCGCGTTCGCAGCCTGAGTGAAAGGCCTGCGAAAAAACACGACGTTTGAACGCAGAGCTCGCAGAGCACGCCGAGAAATCCTTGGCTTTCTTCTCTGCGGCCCGCGGTCTCTGCGTTGAACGTGACTGGTTCGCAATCTTTGTTTTCATGCGGCAGCCACGGGTTTTGCCAATCGGTTCTACAATGATCGGCATGGCAGCGACTGCGTCTTTCGATATCACCTCCACCATTGATTTCCAGGAAGTCGACAACGCGCTCAATCAGGCGCGGAAGGAAGTCGGCCAGCGCTACGACTTCAAGGGCGCCAAGGCGGACATCGTCCTGAACACGACCGACAAGACGCTCACGCTCGTCGCCGACGACGAGTTCAAGATGAACGCGCTGTGGGAAATCGTGCAGACGCGGCTCGTGCGTCGAGGTGTGCCGATCAAGAACTTCAAGGCGGAGGCGTCGCAGCCGTCGGCCGGCGGGACCGTGCGTCGCGTCATCCCGATTCAGCAGGGCATTCCCATCGAAGCCGCTCGCGAGATCGTGAAGTTCATCAAAGATCAGAAGTTAAAAAAAGTTCAGGCCGCGATCCAATCCGATCAGGTGCGGGTGAGCTCGCCGTCGAAAGACGACCTGCAGGACGCGATGCGCCAGCTCCGCGAGCACGACTTCGGCGTCGCCCTCCAGTTCGGTAACTACAGGTAACGTCAACAGCGGATTTCATCGAACAGGTTAGTCCCCACAAAGGACACCAAGGACACAAAGGAAACTAGCCGGATAATTTACCTTCGTGTCCATCGTGCCCTTTGTGGCGAGCGGCGAGAGCAGAGCTCAAGCCGGACGCGCAGCAAACACGTCGGCGTCCGAGCGGTTCATCTCCATCGCGGCCGTCAACGGTAGTTTCAGCGTGAAGACCGCGCCGCGGCCGGTTGGCGCCAGCGAGAGAGAGCCGCCGTGCGCTTCGGCGATCCCGAAACTGACCGACAGCCCCAGCCCGGTCCCTTCGCCGACCGACTTCGTCGTGAAGAACGGCTCGAAGATGCGGTTGGCCAAAGCCGCTGGCACGCCGGGCCCATCGTCGGAAATCTCGAGGAATGCCGAACCCTCCGCCTGGCCCGTCCGCAGGCTAATCGTGCCGGGCATATCGGTGCTCTTGATGGACTGCTCCGCATTCAGAATGAGATTGAGCACGACCTGCTGGATTTCCTCGCGATTCACGGTCACGAGCGGCAGCTCGTCTTCATAACGCTCCTGCACCGTGATATTGCCGGTCCGAAGCTCGTAGGTTCGCAGGGCGAGCGTCGATCTCGCGATCTCATTGAGGTCCGCGACCGAGCGCTCGAGAGCCGAACGTCGCGCGAACGCAAGCAAATGACGCACGATTGTCGCGGCCCGCTCGCCGTCGGCCCGCACATGCTGCAGGTCGCTGCGGACCTCCGGACGTGTTTCGGCTCCGATGAGCAGCTCGGTAAAGCCAATCACTCCCTGCAGGGGGTTGTTGAGCTCGTGTGCCACGCCCGCGACGAGCTGACCCACGGCCGACAGCCGCTCGCTGTGGATCAACTGCTCGCGCAAGCGTCGCTCTTCCGAGATATCTCGCTCGACCGAGACGACGTGGGTCGCGATGCCGCGGCTGTCGACGAGCCCGGCCACGGTCGCAGCCACGGGAAATGTCGTCCCGTCCCTGCGCGTGCGCATCACCATGCCCCGCCACGTCCCGCCAGCATTGACCTTCGACCGAATCTCATGGGCCGCAATCGCCTCGTTCGCCATCAGATCGCGCGAGCGATTGTTCATCAGCTCCTCGGACGAAAACCCCGTCGCACGGCAGAAGGCGGCATTCGCATGTCGACAACGGCCGTCGGGGGTGAGCACGAGAATGAGATCCTGAGTCTGCTCGATCACCAGCGCCAGTAGCCGCATCGTGCTCCCGGCTTGCTGGAGCTCTACGCGCTCGGCCGCGATGCGCGCGACGAGAAGAGGGAGTACGGAAATGATCGTGATGGCGGTGGACATGTCGCGGAAACCCTGGAACGCTTCATCCGGCGCGAGACGTCTGAGACCGAAGTCCAGAAAGGGCAGCAGGGCCACTGCCGTGAAGATCACCCAGGGACGCGGCCGGTCCAGATCGTCCTGCTCCGCGGTCGAGGGATCGATTGCGTCCGACGCGGGGGCGAACGTGGCCGCCCACGGATAGAACGAAAACGGCAGGATCCACGTGAAGTCGTACACGAAAGCACTATGGTAGGTTCCCTGCGCGGCCCCGAAATTGCTGAGGGTCAGGGTGACGAAGCCGACGAGCGCGCCAAGCGCGAGACGCCGGTACGTATCGCGCCAGGGCGAGCGGCGTGCAGCGAAGGTGGCCGCAATCATGGCGGCTAACACGAGCCCCTGCTGCAGCTCGGAGACGATGAGCAACGGCGATGCGGACCCGACACTTCCCGGCACGGAAGCGGGTGCCGTCACGAAGAAGGTGTACAGAAATCCGGTGACGACGGCCAGACCGGCGATGTCGACGGCGGTCGTTGCCGCGAGCGGTTCCCGCGGCCCGCGATGCGGCTGCGCGAGGAGCGCGAAGAGCGGCGCGACGTTCCCGAAGAGTGCGAAGACGGCGGGCCACGCGAGCCACGTCTCGTGCCCGAACACCAGATCGTCGGCGGCCCACCCGGTCAGACCAATGGCCGACATCGCGAGGCCGAGCGCGATGGTCGACCAGAACAGCAACTGGCAACCGCTCCACGTCTGCCGCTTCCTGGCGATGACGAAAGCGCCTGTCAGAGGCGGAATCAACAAGGCGACCGCCCGGAACCAGCTCAGAATCGTCGGCTGGTCCTGCAACATCCAGCCCGCCAGCGCGTAACCACCGGAATACACGATGCCGAGGGCCAGCCAGATCATCTCCTTTAGTTTTCGGCATTGCTGACGCCTAACTATAACGCCGGGCCTATTTTCGAGCCGATCCATCAAAATGAGCGGCCCTCAATATCGCACTTCCCGCGGACGGTGTGTGCTGTCAGAGCACACTCTCCGTGCGATCCTGATGTGTTGGGCGCCGGATCCGCGGCCGACGAGGGCGTCTGAGAACGGATGTTCCGTAGGTAGGGCTGCGAACGCGGGGCTAAAGCCCCGCGCCACGGATGTGAAAACACACCGATCCAGCCCGGGCGGCCGTCACGATGACGCAACCGCGACGGTCGTCCTGAACGGCGCGGATACGCGACGAACGAGCAGGGCGACGGCGATGAGTCCGAGCATCGCCGCAAACGACAGCCACAAACCGGGAACCGCCTTGTTCCCGGTGACCTCGATCAGATAGGTGCAGATCGCGGGCGTGAAGCCGCCGAAGAGGGCCGTGGCGAGGCTGAAAGCGACCGAGAATCCCGACGTGCGCACTTCCGGCGGCATGACTTCGATCAAGTACACCACCATAGCGCCGTTGTAGCTACCGAACATGCACGACAGCCAGAGCTCCACGGCCAGCAAGCGGCCCACCGACGGTGCGGCGACCAGCCAGAGCAGCGCCGGGTAGGCGGTTACGAGCGTCAGGATGGAGGTCGCGATCAGGATCGGCCGACGCCCCACGCGATCGGACAGCGCCCCCATCACGGGGAGCCAGACAAAGTTCGAGATCCCGACGCACAGGATCACCATCTGAACGCGGCTATTTTCGAGACGCAGGACCGAACCCCCGAACGTCGGTGTGTAGGCCGTAATCATGTAAAAGCACACCGTGGTCATCGTCGACAGCAGCATTCCCAGCCCGACGAGCCGCCAGTTCGCGGCAATGATTCGGAAGACTTCCGATCTGGATGGGTGGCGCTTACGCGCCAGGAAGACCTCGGTCTCCGCGAGCGTGCGACGCAGCAGAAACAGAAGCGGGACGATGAGGCAGCCCAGGAGCATGGGGATCCGCCATCCCCAACGCGCCAGGCGATCGGCGGACAAGCTGTAGGTAAGGCTGCCAGCATGACGGCGACCTGCTGGCTGGCGGATTGCCAGCTCACGAAAAATCCCCTGCGGCCCGGCGTGGCAATCTCCGACAGGTAGACGGAGACACCGCCGAGCTCGACTCCCGCGGAGAGCCCCTGCAGCAGGCGGCCGACGAGCACCAGGACGGGCGCGATCCAGCCGATCGTGCGGTAGCCCGGCGTGCAGGCGATCGAGAATGTGCCGACGGCCATGAGCCCCAGCGTGAGCAGCAGGCCCTTGCGCCGGCCATGCTGGTCCATGTAGGAGCCGAGCACGATGGCGCCAAGTGGCCGCATGAGGTATCCGGCGCCAAACGTCATCAGCGCTTTCATGAGCGACGCGAACTCGCTGCCGCTCGGGAAAAACGTCTGACCGATGGCAGCGGCGTAGTAGCCGAAGATCATGAAGTCGTACATCTCGAGGAAGTTTCCGCTGGCGACGCGGAAAACGGGCCAGACCTTCGAGCTGGGGCGCACCATGAAGCTTCCTCGGTCGGGCAAACTGGGGGACACTATTTCTTTTCCGTATCGGAGATCAGCATCTGGTCCGAACTGTGCTCGCCCTCGTGACACGCGAATTCCCACATCTCAGCGTCCGGCACGCGCTTTTCGCCAACACGCAGAGTCCACGGTCGTGTAAACACCGTCGGATCGTCGATCGTTGCTTCGTAGGTCATGGCGTTGGCGTCTTGGAACGTCAATCGCTCCACGACGTGCGCCTTGTCGCTGAAAAAATCGCCGACGATGCTGAGCCGGAATTTCGCATTGAGATTGGTGACGTCGACGACCAGGGTGTTCCCCTCCCAGTGGCCGCGCGAGTCCCCCATCCAGAGTTTGAGGTTCGGCCCGACATGCGGGCGGCCGTCGAGCGGGATGACGCGGTAAGAATGATAGTCATCCCACACGATCACGACGGATCCTTCCGGCTGAAGAATATGGAACGTCGTGTTGTAGAACGGTCGCGGCACGCCGCCCAACAGACATCGGTTCTGCGAGTCGACGTGCTCGATTCTCGTCGGGTGTTCCCAATCGGACGCCTGCTGCGCCTGTTTCGCGGCCGCCCAAGGCTGATAGGGCACCAGGCCGTCGGGCGGATCCACAATCCTGCTGGGGTTTCGCACCGGGACTCCGGTAATCCGCGCGTTGAATTCCGCGCCGCCGGCCATGGGATTGGTCAGGCTGTGGGTCCCTGTAATCACGGCATTCCAGAATCCTTGCACGTCCGGCTGACCGTCCGGGAGACGCGCCGGTGGCCACGGCTTGACAGCCGGTTTCGCTGCACTCTGGGCTGTCCCGCGGACTTGGCCGAAGACAGGAAACGTCAGCGACAAGACCGCGATGCTCGTCCCGAGAGTCGCCCAACGTCGAGCTCTCATCTGGAAGCTCCTTCCGACGATCGCATTGCCGGGTCTCACATGAGGCCCCGGCCTGCGTGTCAATTTCCCGGATACGGGTAGCATTCGTAATCCAGAAGCTGGAAATTCTTTTCCTTGTGGCGATAGAGGAGCATGCTCATTTTCCAGGGTCTCGTGAACACCTTGGGATCTTCAATCGTCACTTCATAGTTGATGTGATCGGCGTCGACGAGCGTATAGCGTTCGACCTCGTGCAAGGCATCGCTATGAAAGTTGCCGGCCCTGTCGAACCAGGTCTGGTCGATAAAGTGGATCAAATCGACGACGAGCGTGTCTCCTTCCCAGCGGCCGCGCGAATCCCCCATCCACCAATCGATGTGACCAGCGGGATGTTTGCTCCCATTCGTGTAAATGTAGCGAGTCGCGTGGACGTACTCGTACAGGACCGTGATTTGATCCGGAAACTGAACGATCTGGAACGGGAAGGGCATGTACGTGATGCGCGGCACTCCTGGGAGATTGCATTTTGCTTCCGGGTCGGCGGTCGCTCGATTCTCGTAGTTCTGCTTCTTTTTCGCCAGCGCCGATGGCTGATAGGGAATTTCATTGCCTTCGACGACACCTTGACCCGCCGGCACACCTTTTTGCGCCGAATGGTCCTGAATGTCCCACGCGGCCGTGTTCATGGCCTGCCAAATTCCCGACAGGTCGGGCTTGCCGTCGCGGGTGCGTGGGATAGCCGTTGCAGCCGGCGCCTGGGCGACCCCGCCGGAGCTCACGAGCGAAGCCGGGCCGGCTGATACCTCACCGAGCGACAACAGCGGCGCCAGGAAGGCTGAACCAATGAGCAGGAATCTCATGAATTTCCTCTCGAAAGCATTGCTTGATCGACTGAATCGCGTCATCGAGCGTAAGGCGACAGAGTGCTGGCGTCGGAATGCGACAGCGTAGGATGGCGGTATACCGAAGTCAAGCCGCGTTGCGGTGCTCAGACTGAGGGGCCGGTCCGGCGAACCAGCGTATGCCGCGCGAACGAAGGCGAAGGGCGAAACCCCCTTTCGGCGACTCTTTTCGCGACTCGCCTAACGTTGCATCGACAGGGTCCCGGATCCTTGGGCGTGGACGTAGGCCTCTTCGCCGTGCTGTGTGACGTCGAGTCCGGTGCTCTCTTCCTCGGCATCAGTCCGCAAGGGCACCACCGCGCCAATCAGTTTCAGCAGAACGAAGGTGAGAGCGCCGCTGTAGACGATCGCGGCCAGAACGGCGACTCCCTGTATCCCCAGTTTAGCGGGATTGCCAAACAACAGCCCGTCTGCGACACCATTGAGCGCCTTCTGGGCGAACACCCCGGTCAGCAACGCGCCGACCGTGCCGCCGACTCCGTGCGCGGCCACCACGTCGAGTGAATCGTCCAGCGTGGTCCGCACGCGCAATATCAGGCCGAAGTAGCTTGGCAATGCCGCCAATGCCCCGAGCGCGATCGCGCTGATCGGTCCCACGAATCCGGCGGCTGGCGCCGAAGGCCCACGTGCTTGGCAGCTGCCGATGGGATCAGAGGCGGAGGAGTGTAGAGAAGACTGACGGCAAACGCGCGGCGCGTGCGTCGGCCGGCGGATGAACCTCCCGAGGCACCGGCTGATCGAAGGTCAGCGTGCGCGAATGCAGTGCTGCCCACGCCAGGACCTTCTACCGTGAGGTAAACGGCGCACGGGGCAGCCCATGACGGGTCGTCCAGTATTCGAGTGAGTGAATGACGTTTCGTAAGGACTTGTTGACGCTGCTCGGGGACCAGGCGCGGTCGGTGTCGTCGCTCGCGCGAGATCTGGGACTCAAACGCGCCGACATCGAGGACGACTTGCGCCATGTTCTTCGCTCGGCAAGAGCGGCGGGGTGCCGGATCGTCGTGGTGCCCGCCCGCTGTCGCGCCTGCGGTTTCACGTTCGATGAACAAAAGCTGTCGAAGCCGGGCAAGTGTCCTGCGTGTCGCAGCACACGGTTATACGAGGCGCAAATAAGTATCCATCCCGCTGATGTATAGGGTTTTACCGCAGAGCACGCCGAGAGTTCTTAGCGTTCTCTGCTCGGCGGGCTCAGCGGGCTCGGCGGTTAACGGAGGACGACTATCGAACGACGCGTAGGTTGAGAGGGGCGGATAAATCGGGAAGGCCAAGGAGGCCAAAGACAGCCACGCCATTGGGGGTGCCTACGTACACGTGTCCGTTGACGATCGTCGGCGTAATGAACTTATTTCCGGCGCCGAACGCGTCTCTGCCAGCGGGCGCCTGATTCGAATTGAAGAACTCTCGCGACAAATCGCGGGCATCCAGCGCGTGCAAGACCGCCGGGTTGGTATTCTCCACGGCCCAGAGAATCGCATTCGTGGCGCCGTTCGCGGAAATGCTCGGCGTGGCTCCAGGATACCCGAAAACACCGGTGGTTCTCGAGGCCGCGCTCGAGGAGAGCCGAGCGCTCACGACGGAGAAGGCCTTGATGGCATCTCCCACCGAGCCTATGTACACAGTGTTGTTGAAGTAGGCTGGCGTCGAGTACATGCCCCCGCTCAAAGCTCCAACCACGTCCTGATAGATCTGATTGCTCGCGGCGTTCCATTTTCCCATCGAGTCGCGGTCGGCGACATAGATGTGCTTGTCTTTGCCACCACCCACCGTTAAATGCCGAACACGTCCCGAACCGTCGATCAGGTCGGGAAGGACCACGGCGGCACCGGACCCGAGATCGGCATCGACGCTCGACTGCTGGGTTGTGTCGAACGTCGCGAAGTAGTCCGCAACCGTCAGACTGGCTCCAGTCGACACTTTCAGGAACGCGTTGCCGAAGTCGCGTCGACTCGGAAAGCCGCTCGCATCGAGCGTGGTTTCAAACGTCCCGTTGCCGGCGAGCAAGTAGAAGTTGCCGGCCGTATCCGCCGCAGGACCACCGCCGGCCATCCAGAAGGCGCCCTCCGAGCCGTTTGGCGTGATGTTCAGGACGCCAGTCTGCGCGAGCGTGGATGCGTCGTGGGCGATGATCCAGCCGGTGTAGGGATCGATATCGCAGTGCGAGGCCCATGACGTCACGATCGATCCGTTGATCAGAAGCAGCGCGGCCCGTTCCTTGTACCGCTTGGGATCGAAGGTCACCATGCCGCCGACGCTGCCGGCACCGGTACCTGGGAAAGACGCTTGAACGCTCTTCGCGCCGCCAAAGAGTTCTGCGCCCGTAGTGACGTCGAGCGCGTGGAGGCGCTGGAGGTAGCGGCCCGAGGCGTCCTTCGACATCGCAACCACGTAGATGGCACCGCTCGGACCCCGAGTTCTATCGATGACGGGCGTCGACGTAATGCCGATCTCGGGCGTCACTTGTGAACAGCCGCGGTTGTCGCTCGGGGTTTCGCCCACGCCGAGGAGCGAGACGCGCCAGAGCACCATTCCCGTATCGCCATCGAACGCATAAACGCTGTCGTGCTCGGTCGCCACGTACAAGACGTTGTGCGTGCCTTGTCCGGAAATCACAACGCTGGAGAGAAACAGCGGCTGGGCATCGACTCTCCCGTCGACGGAGAAGAATCCGACTCTTCCAAAGGTGGCCATACTGACGTTGGCGGGGGTCAGAACCGTTTCATTCAAATTCTGCCCGGTCCGCGCGACGTCGTTGTGGTATGTGGGGACGTCGATGCCGCCTGCCGCGGCTAGCGTGAGGCGTGCTCCCTGGCCGACGATGAGAGCTGACGCGATGACGGCTGCGGCTGCTAAGGATCTGGACATCTACCGGACGCTGGCGGCAATCGTCGGGCCACGTTTTCCAACGTTGAAAACACTGAGATCTGTCCTGTGAGGCGTCCTCGCGGTCCAGTTCTGACCTGCGGGTTACGGATTTGCCAACGCATCCGCCAGCGGGAGGAACAGCCCCGCGTTCATCCAGCGCCAGATCATCCGCCAGAAGTCGTCCGGAGCGGACGCCTTCCAACGGCACAGCGGTTGCTCCCCAGGACTCGAGCTTCCCGCTAGAACAGCCATGCAAGGCGCGCGTCTCTGCATTGTCCTCTTCGCGCTGTTATCAAGGGCGGGATCTTCCGCTGCAGCTCCAGCTCGCCCCGCCCCCGCGATTCCGCCCCCGTCTGGAACGATCGTCAACGTCTCGACCGAGGTTCAGTTGCGGGATGCGGTTGCTTCGCTCGCATCGAACACGACGATCGTGGTGGCGCCCGGCACTTACAGCTTGCGAGACGCGTTGTACGTCAACGGCACGTTCACGAACATCGGCATTCGCGGCGCGACGGGCAACTCGGATGACGTGGTGCTCGCAGGTCTGGGGATGGCCAATGCGTCGGTCCCCTACGGAATCTGGGTCGGTGGCAACGTGCGCG
>QHWL01000202.1:0-708 GCA_003222555.1 Acidobacteriota bacterium
TCCTCGACGGCCGCATCGCCCGCCTCACCGGCACCGCCAGCGCCTTCGGCGTCGAATTCGATTCGCTGGCCGACGTGATCTCGTTCGGGATCGCGCCGGCCATCCTGTCGTTCGCGTGGGGGCTGTCGCCGCTCGGGCGGCTCGGGTGGGCGGCAGGCTTCATGTTCCTCACTGCCGGGGCCATGCGGCTGGCGCGATTCAATATCCAGAGCGCTGCGGGTGGAGACAAACGGTATTTCGTAGGCATGCCGAGCCCGGCGGCGGCCGCCGTGCCGGCGGCCACGGTGTTTGCGTACCCGGCCGGCCTTGACGACTACCGCCAGGCCCTTCCCGCGCTGGCGATGGTGCTCCTGCCTGCCGTGCTGATGGTCAGCACGATTCGGTTCCGCAGCTTCAAGACGATCGATCTGCGGACCCGCCGGCCCTACACGGTGCTGCTGCTGATTGCCGCGGGCATCGTGCTCATCGCGACGCACCCGCGGTGGGTGCTCGTGCTGCTGGCGTACAGCTACCTGGCGTCTGCATTTGTCGGCATGGCGATTACGCGATTCCGTCGTCGCGGTGGCCGCATCGTGCCGGACGAAGCGGCGCACGAAACCGAAGACACACGCCCGCTAGACACCGCCGCGCGCTAAGCGCGCGTTTCAAAATTACTCCTGCAGTTGCCCGCGTTCAAAGTCGTACAATTGGGTTCCAGAACTTTTCAGC
>QHWL01000202.1:829-10755 GCA_003222555.1 Acidobacteriota bacterium
AAGATTTCGCCGTCAGTCGATCCGTGGGTCCACACGTCGTCTGTCAGATTTGGGGGGTGGGAGTCCTTGGGAGCCGTCGGGCCGTCGCCCTTGGCGTCCTTGCCGTGGCAGGGGGCGCAGAATCTCTGAAACGTCTGCTCGCCCGCCTTGGTCGACTTCGGGGTCGCGGGCACCGGATTCTTCAGCTTCCTGGCTTCGGGATTTGGGGCCGGGGTTTCCTGACGACCCTGCCCCGTCGCGACCACTAAGACGAGGGCGAGGTAGGCGAACACGAGAAATGAGATTGGGAAATTGGAAGTGCGGCGCATCGATTCCGTCTCCCTTCGTTGTGAGATGACTCACCAGAAAAATGCGCAAGCCGCTTCAGGCGTTCTCGGAGCAGGAAGTGCCGGTGACGGCAATCGGCCGGCCCCGGGTAAGCCGACCGGCTGCTCGCCCCCGGCGATCGAACCACTGTCACCATGTCGGGGGCGCCGCGATGCGGGTCGACTACGTCAGGTGGGCCGGGTAGGTCGGGTCGGTAGGCACCCGACGCACCGGACTCACCAGGCCTACCAGCCCTACCAGCCCCACCTGACCTCCCAGACCTTATTTCCGCCCGTAATTCTGTTTTGCCGCGGCATCCATCAGCGCTGGAATCGCGTCGTTCTCACAAGCTGTTTCCATGACGTGCTCAAACGGCGCGAGCGTCAACGTGGTTTTTGGCGCCGTCCACTTTCCGGTGAGCACCTTCGGATCCTCGGCCGTCGTGGTGATTTCGAGCCGGTCCTTGTCGAGGCGGCGATAGGTTTCGACCATGTGCAACGCGTCGGAGTGAAACGACACGTCGCCGTGGTGATTGAGCCAGTTCTTTTCGCTGAAGTTCGTCACGTCGACGACCAGCGTATCCCCCTCCCAGCGGCCCACCGCATCGCCTCTGTAGGATGGCACGACATCGTCGCGATGCGGACGACCGTCGGTCGGGATGATGCGGAAGCCATGGTAGGTCTCGACCAGCATGATCACAGCCTTGGGGGTTTGAACGATTTCTCCCACCAGGCCGTTGCCGACCAGGGGCGTCGGGCCAATGATGCTCGGGATGCACCACAGCGCCGGGTCGTCTTTGTCGCTGAGCGTCTTCGCCTTGGCTGCAGCCCACGGCTGATAGAGACTCTGAAACGTCGGGGGCCGAGGCGGACCGCCCGTTCGGGGAGCGGCGTAGACGGCGCTTGACGTCTGCGGGACGATATCGTGACCAGGCCACCACACTCCGGACAGATCCGGATGGCCGTCAGGCATGCGCGGCGCCGGTTCCGATTTTTTTGCCGCGGCTGCGCCCCCTCCCACTCCGTTCTGGGCCGCCGCAGGGACGGAAGTGACGAACACCAGGGAAACGATCGCGATCGAGGCCGCCGTGGTCACCACGGCCATTACAGCGCGCTTCATATTGAATCACTCCTCATGAACCGTCCACGTCTTGGTCGGGCTAATTACCGCCCGATTGGCCGCTGCTTTGTTCTTCGGCGTTTTTCGGCCCGATGATGAACGATCGGCCGTCGGCGAGCACGAGCTCTCGCGCCGCACCAATGTTCTTCGTCATGTCCCTGGCGCGACAGCCTTTGATGGTGACTTTATCCCCAGGCTTGACGAAGTTTGGCCTCAAACCACTTCGCATGAGCCCGGTCGGTGTCTGGCCCTCGAACTCCCAATGCACCACTTGGCCGTTCGCATCCGTGACGTCGATCATGAACCACGAGTGCGGGTTGACTAACTTGACCTCGGTGATGACCCCTTGGACCGTCACGAGGGCATTCGCATCGAACGCAGCCGCGAACGCGTGATGCGCCCGGGCGGGAACAACCGTCGCGGCGATGCCCAGGCTCGCCCCGATGATTAGACCGAACACCTTACGTGCCATCCTTCCACCTCCACCGATGAAGTGTTGCGCGCTCACAACCAATAAGTCAAGAAACACGCCAAGGGACTGCCCTGCAGCCCTCCACGAATTCCTTTAGAAATCCAGCTGCGCGCTGACCTTGACGAAGCGAGCCACCATCACAATCTGCGGCTGCCGGAAGTTGACGTAGGCGGTGCTCTCGGTGAGGACCGCGCTCGAATTCAGTACATTGTAGACGTCGAGATTCACCGACGTGCGGCGCGCACCGAACCTGAAGACTCTGCCGACGCGCAGATCGAGTTGGTTCACCCGGTCGCCGTAGAGCAGGCCCGCCGACGCAGTACCTAGAGCCGTGGCCACGGCATTCGACGTCAATAGGTTGACCTGCACATTTTGTTGGCCCCCCGACAGCACCCGTCCGAGCGACGGGCTCACGGCCGAATTGGGCGCGTTGTACGTGGCTTGGACCAGCGGCCCAGGATTGCTCTGGAAGGACCCGCCCAGTTGGATGTCCACCTTCGGGATCGTATAGGAGCTGATGCCCTTGACCTGGGTGAGGAACAGCGAGTCGACGTGGCAGTATCCCAACGGCATGGCCGTGGTGGCGGTGGTGAGGAGCTCCGGATGCTGCGACACGATCGCGCAGTTGTCGGTGCTCGTGCGCCCCGTGCTGACGCCGCCCTGGAGCGTGAATCCTTGCGCGAGGCGCGCGTTGACGCTGAAGTCCACGCCGTTCCAATGCTCGATCTGCTTCCCGTAGTTGGACGCCGAAGTCACGAAGTTTTGTGCCGCGACGCTGAACTTGGTCGGGGTCACGTTGTACAGCCCGCAGATCTGGTTCCCCCCGGCGTTGGGCAGCCGACCGTCCACCGGCGCCGTGATGCAGTACGAATCGAAGTCGGCCGCCGTCAACGCCACATTGTCGGTGAGGCCGAAGTTCCCGTACCACCGCCGGAAATAGCCGGCCTCCACCGAAACACGGGGGAGGATCTGTTGCTGCACGCTCGTCGCGAACTCCCAATCGAAGGGGCGCTTCCCCCACCCGGTGATTGCGCCGGGGTCGTAGGTCGTGCTGACGGCGGCCTTCCCGAAGTTGGGGTCTGCTAGCGCGCCGCATTCGCCGTTCGCCAGCGGGCTCGTGAGATCGCACTCGGGGATGAAATTCGTGTTGGCGTCTCTCCAAGTCCGTGTCGTGCTGTGGACGATCCGGTTATAAGGAGCCTGCGCTCCTGGAGGGAAGGCGGGTCCATCCAAGCCGACGAGGTATTTGTTCAGGCTGATCTTGAGAGCGGTCTTGCCGGTTCCAAACACATCGTACGCCGCGCCCATTCTCGGCGTGACGTCCTTCCAGTTGGAGTTCGGGGTCTCGGGAAGGCTGAAGTTGCGGGTGGGCGCGTACTGTATCGCCCCGTACGTCTCTGCGGGAAAACTGCTCTTGAAGGCGTCGAATCGCACGCCGCCGTTGAGCGTCAGGCGCTTGAACGTCCATTTGTCCTGCGCGTACACGCCGAGCTCGTGATCCAGATTCCAGCCGTCGTGATACGGCGTCGCATATTGGGTGAGCAAGTTGGGAATGCCGGTGTTGAATCGATAGTAGACGTTGTTGTTCCCGTTCAAGAACAACAGAGCATCGATGTCGCCGCTGCCGTTGTTGAAGCCGACCTTGAAGGCATGCGCGCCCGTGATGTACGAGAGCGCCGCCCGATAGCGCAGATCGTGCTGGTTGCGGTCGGCGAATCCCGACGGCCGCATCTTGTAGTTGACGGCGGTCGACTGCTCGAGGACTCCGATGACGTCCGGGTTTGTCCCTTCATAGGGGAACCAGCCCCAGTTCTGGAATTGCTGGAACAGGCCCGCTTCGAGCAACATCCGATTCGTGACGGGTGCGCTCCACTCGGCCGTCACGAAATGGTGCGGCCATCCCCAGTGGTTGTCGAACCCGGGCGAGGTGGTCGCCCGGATGGCAGACGGGCACGTGCACATGTGTTCTTTCGCGAAAGAGAACCCGAACTTGTTCTTTGCCGTGGCCTGCCACGTCAAGCGGGCGTTCCCCTCGTTCCACAGACCGTCGTTGGAGACTCGATGGTTCGGATCCTGGTTGAGGACCCAGACCTTTGGATCGTTGTACGTGGGGTCGAAAAACATTCCCCCCACCCAGTTTTCCGCGACCTGCATTCGATACGACCCGAAGACCCACAACTTGTCCTTCGTGATCGGGCCGCCGAACGCCGGATTGAGGTCCATGACCTTCTTGAGGGCGTTGGGGGTCGTGAAGCCTCGAGCCTTGAGGTCGTCGGTATAGTTGCTGCCCGAAGCTCGCGAACATAGAGCCCTTGAAGCTGTTGCCGCCTTCTTTGGGAATGAGGTTCACCCGCACGCCACCTTCCGCGGCTTCGGCCGAAACACCGGAGATATCAATCGTCACTTCCTGAGTGCTGCCCATATTGGCCACGTAAGGCGTATTGTTGGCCCCCGCGGACAGCATCACGGAGAGGCCGTTCACTGACGTCCGTTGGTCGAGGCTCCGGCTGCCGTGGGCGGCCAATTGAGCCACCGCATTGCCGCTGGTTCCGCCGACGTCCTGCGTGCCGACGCCGTTGAGGGTGAGACCTCCTCCGACGCTCACCCCCGTCAGCAGGACGGCAAGGTTCTGAGCGAGCCGGCCAGTTGGAATGGTATCGATGACGTCGTGGGTAATCGACTGCTCGCGGGTCGTACTGATTGGCGTTTCGCCGGTGACGGTCACTGTTTCTTCCACGGCTCCCACCCGCATGTCCGCGTTCACTGTGGCGGTGAACGACCCGGTCAGCTCGATCCCTTCCCGCTTGACGGTGCTGAAGCCGGTCAGCGTAAACGTCACCGTATAACTGCCGGGCCGCAGGTCGAGAATACGGTACTGACCTGTGCCGTCGCTCACGACCGAGCGGACTTTTTCGATCAACGCGGGGCTCGCTGCCTCGACCGTTACGCCCGGTAACACCGCGCCGGAAGGATCCTTGACCACACCCGTGATTGACGCTTGAGCGTACAGGGCCGACGGGACGATGGCCATCCAGGCGAACGCGAATAGAATCCGAGACACACCACGCATAAATCCTCCATCTGCCTCTGTATCGGGGTCGCGCGCTTTAAGAGTCTAGTGGCGCTCGAAAGCCAAGCAGGTCTTGGGTTTCCGGCTACAGTAGGTGAACTTGGAGGGGGTGTCAAGGCGGAAAAGTGTGACATTCGAGCCGCAGCGGGCTGCGATCCAAAACCATGAACGGGCGGGTGGACGCGGACCGACGAAAAGGGGTCGTATCCCTTTTCGCAAAAAGTTTTCGCTACGTGGTCGGCTCAAACAGGCAGCGCGATTGTGACGGTCGTCCCGACGCCTCGCTCGCTTTGCACCCGAATCGTCCCGCCGTTCAGCTCGACGTTCCGCTTCGCGATTGTCAGTCCCAGTCCCGTACCGGTGGCTTTGGTCGAGAAATACGGCTCGAAGATTTTCGCGATCGACTCGGAGTCCATTCCCACACCCGTGTCGGCGATCCGCAAGACGACCCAGGATCGACCGTCGATCGTTTCCTGCCGGTTCGTAATCGTCAGCCGCCCCCGGCCGGGCATTGCATGCAGCGCGTTCTCAATCACGTTGGTGAGCGCGCGCGCGAAAAGCGTGCGGTCGATCATCACCGGCGGTAAATCGGCGGGCGCGTCGACCTCGATCGCGATACGTCCGGTGAGTCCTGTCCGGTACGACTCGACGACTTCCTCGAGCAGGGCGGTGAGGCGTGTGGGCTCCGGGCGGGGCGTGGGCGAGGAAGCGAACCCCGAGAACTCGGCCGAGATCTGCCGGAGCAGCCTCACCTGCGTGAGAATCGCGTGCACGCAATCGTCGAGGACGGGCGACAGCGGACGGCCGCGATCGATGTTCACGCGGCGTGCGTGCTCGGCCGACAGCTGAATGGGCGTGAGTGGGTTCTTGATGTCGTGCGCGACCTGCCGTGCCATGCCGGCCCAGGCTTCCAGCCGTTGCGTCCGCTCGAGCTCGGCGCGCTGCCGCTTCAGCTCTTCCGCCATGCCGTTGAAATCGCCGACCAGCCGCCCCAGCTCGTCGCTCGATGCGGCCACGATGCGCGCGTCGAGATCGCCGCGCGCGATCCGCCGTGTCGCGCGCGTCAGGCGGTTCACGGGATCGGCAATCCGCTCGGCCATCCAATACCCGATAGCGGCGCCGAACAGGCTGAACAGCACCGCGGCGAACAGCACGCGGCGATCGAGCTCGTCGATCTGGCTCTCGATCTCCACCTGCCTGAGCGTGAGCGGCACGGTGACGATGCCTTCGCGTCCGCCCGCGCGCACTGGAGCGGCAGCAAGCAGATACGGGACCTCGCCCGCGTATTCCTCGCCGACAAAGGTCGGCAGCCGATCGAGCACGATCTGCCGGTACACATCGCCCGGCGTGCGCGTCGCGAGAAGCCCCGAGGCAAAGAGGTCGGGCTCGCTCGTGGCCTGCAGTCGGGCGCGGTCGAAGAGGTTGACGTCCTGATCGATGGCGCGGCTGACGAGCACCATGATTTGATCGTCGAGGGCGCCGAGCGCGCTGGCGCCGCGCTGCTGGAGCGTCGCGTAGTCTTCGACGAGCCGCTGCGCCACCGTCGCGGTTTTCGCCGCCGCCTCATCGACGCCCGCGCGAAACTGCCCGGCGAAGTAGGCCCGCGTCGCGATGGCGAGAATGACGACGGGGACGACGGCCCCGGCCACGAAGGCGAGGAACAGCTTCCGGTAGAAGCTCGACCGAATCTCGCGCAGCAGCGCGCGGCCGCTGGCGGGCGTCCGCGACGTCAGCGCGTTGAACAGCGTCGCGCCGCCGAGGAGCACGATGTAGAGGACGCCGGTCAGCGTCACGAGCTCGGCGAGGTTCACGAGATGACCGAACCACGTAATCACCGGATAGCCGAGCGCATAGATGCCGGCCCGGTCGTTGAGGAAGTAGACGCGGAACTGCTCGCCGTCGCGCGTGAGCGTCTCCCAGAACGGCGCGCGCGAGTCGACCATGCGCTGGAACACCGAGTCGGGGAGCGACCACACGCTGGTGCCCGACGCGTAGACCGGCGCGCGGCTCCAGCCATAGGCGACAAACTCGACGTCACGTCCCGGCGCGCCCTCCGGCGGAATCTCGCGATCTGGGCGATGCGATTCGAGGTAGGGATTTTGCGAGGAGCTGAACGTGAGCGCGCGGTAGTCGAGCATCACCCGAACGACGATGGCACCCAACCTGCGTGTGCCTTCGCAAATGCCGCGGCTCGCGCGCAAGACGTGCCGTTCGCTCGATCCAAACTGCGAGACTTCGGGGAAGAGATCCCAGTCGCACCCGAGCGGCTGCCGCCTCGTCGTCGCGTACTCGGACTCGGATAGATGAAAGGCGAACCGGCTCACCGGCCGTCCATCGTAGCGGTACAGCTCGATGGCGGACGTCAGACGGTGAGTCGCGAGATCGGTTTTCGACCACACGGCAAACGCGCGATCGGTCGTGGGCCTCGCAACGTCGGCTGGTCCGGCGACAAAATCGGCGAGCGAAGGCAGCCCATCGATGTCATCCAGCGCCTCGCGCAGCCGGAGCTGCAATTCTTCACGCTGACCCGCGGCCTGCGGACCGTATTCGGTGGCGATGAGGCGCTCTTTGGCGTCGGTGGCAAAGGCGAACAACGACGGATACATGGCGATCGCCGGAATGAGGAGCGCCAGGAAAAAGGCGCCCAGCCGCGCAGCCTGCGACGCACGGCGGGCGCGTCCGTGCAGCCTTGCGAGCGCGGCCGCGCACGCGCCTACCGCGAGGAACGCGACGACAAGCGGCGCGACGGGCACCGCCGGCGCCGTTTGCCGCATGACGTAGACGCCGAGGGCGAGGCCGACGAGCCACGCGATGGCGGCCGCGAGCGAGGGGGTCCACTGCCGCGGCGTGCGGCCCAGCGTTCCGGCCACCCTGATGGCGATGGCTGCGCCCCAAATGACGACCGCGTGGAACAGCACGAGGCCGAAGGCGACGGCGAGCCGCGTCGCGCTGATCGGATGCAGCGAGAAATGAAGCACGTCGAGGGCCGTCGTCGAGACGACGCCCTGCAGGAAGCGCTCGTACGACGCCAGCAGCCACACATCGATGAGCCCGGCCAGGAGATACACCAGGCCGATGCGCACGCCACCGGAATCCACTCCCCAGGCCAGCAGGCGCGGCCGCGGTCGCGTAATCCGGCGCCGCTCGACGGCATCGAGCGTGAGCCAGATCAGCGCCGCCGCGACGAGCGACGTCAGAAGAAGCTCGGCGGGCGAAGTCAGCGGCCGAGGGCCCAGAATCAGTCGCGCCGCGAACCAGAACACCGCGCGCGCGACCACGAACGTCAAGGCGAGGACCGAAGTGGCGATCAAGAAGGTGCGGGCATCGCGCGTCCGCTGCCGCAACTCGATGAGCGGAGCGGCGCATAGCAGCAGCGTGATCGCCAGGACGGACACGACCGCCGCCCACGTGCCGCCGCGCCACCGCTCGCGTGCGGCGGCCAGATCGCCCGGCGCGACGTCAGCCTCGACGAGCAGTCCGCCGCCGCGGGAAGGAATCTTCAACGTGTACGGCGAGTCTTCAGGCCCCGGCCGGCCCTCGGCCTGGGGCTGGCGACCACCTGGGACGCGGACGCGCAGCGAAACGGGCACGAGCGAGGTCGACATGGCGAACGTGCCGGCGAGGCCGGGTGCGCCTTCGAGGCGCCCGAGCGACTGCTCGACGACAATCGTCGCCGCGCGGGCAGTGCCCGGGCGGTCGCCGTCACTGAGGGGCTCGACGCGAATGAGCTGCGGCCCCAGCGCGCCCGGCGCGACCAGGAGCGCCGCAGGACCGTTGATGCGCTCTTGAGGAAGATCGGAAACGCGGCCGGCCCACGCAAGCGGCGCGGCGGCGGCGTCGTACACCGTGATGCCGGTCCGCCCGCCCTCTTCGGCCGACAGCGCCGTGTCGACGACCTCGAAGAGTCGTCTGGCCGCCGCGATGTCGCGCGAAGTGCTTGAGGCGCGGATGATGTCGCGGCGGGCAGCAACCTGCGACGCGATCGTCCCAAGCGTCTCGGCGCTCGCATCGAGGCGCTGCCGCAGCTCGGCCTCGATGCGCGACAGCGCCGTCTGGTCGGTCGGCCCGAACCGTGCGCGCTCGATTGCCCATCCCGAAGCGCCGACCACGAGCGCAGCCGCGAGCCCAGCGCGAACGAGACGCCAGATGAAGTGCGACATGCAAGACCGCTCGCGGGGCCGCGGGCGCTGAAGACAGCATACAATGCCGTCGCCCTCCACGCTTCTGACTAAGGGCTACCACGAAAAAACGCGACGTTGAACGCAGCCGCCTTCGCGCCGGAGGCGCTTCCGCCTCCGCTGAAGCTTCGGCGGACCGCCGTAGCCTTGGCGGAGGCTGGTCGGCGAGCCTCGCCGAAGCTCGGGGAGAACCACGCCGAGCGGAGGCGGGAGCTCGCCGAGCACGCAGAGAAATCCTTGGGCATTTCTTCTCTGCGGCCTCGGCGGTCTCTGCGTTGAACGTGATTTGTTCGCAGTCTCCTACGTCCCCTCGTGATTTCGTGGTTGCCTTTTAGTCAGAAGCGTGGCGGTCCGACGGCATTGTATGCTGTCCTCAGCGCCCGCGGCCCCGCGAGCGGTGTTGCATGTCGCACTTCATCTGGCGTCTCCTTCGCGCTGGGTGGGGAGCGGCACGACCGGAGCAATCGTGGGATCGATCGAGCGCGTGAGAGCGGTCAGTGTCGCGCCCTTGACGATGTCGCGGGTGAGCAGGATCAACACCGGCAGCGGTCGCGTCGAGTCGTTGAAGACGTGCAGCGGCGCGGCAATTTCCCCGCTGGTCGGCAGATCGCCGGCCGCTCTTCCGTCCTTCGCGTTGTAGCTGCGAAGCATCGGCGCGACTCCGGTCACAACAATCGTTTCGCCGGCTTTGGCCGGTCCCGAAGTGGGCCGCAGCGGGAGCGGACTCTTCCAGCGCTGTACGCCGCTGTTGCGGTTGAGCGCGCGGAGCACGTTGTCGAGC
>QHWL01000061.1:0-16618 GCA_003222555.1 Acidobacteriota bacterium
AGGGCATCGGGCAGGCCATGATTGAAGAAGTGGTCTACAACGAAGACGGTCAGTTGCTGACCGGCTCGTTCATGGATTACGCACTTCCGCGCGCCATCGATTTCCCGCGCTTCGAGCTCGCCGCCACCGTGACGCCGACGCCCCTGAACCCGCTGGGCGCGAAAGGCGTGGGCGAAGCCGGCACGCTCGGCGCGACGCCGTGCGTTGTCTCGGCCGCGGTCGATGCGCTCAGTGAGTTCGGCGTGAAACACATCGACATGATGCTTCGGCCAGAAAAGCTGTGGCGTATCATTCATCACGGGCATCACGGGCAGGGAGGCCGGTCGTGATATCGACGGCATTCGAGTACAGCCGGGCCACGTCGCTCGACGACGCGGTGGCGAAGCTCCGCGCGACCAATGGCGAAGGGAAGCTCATCGCCGGAGGTCACAGTCTGGTCCCGCTCATGAAGTTACGTCTGAGCGAGCCCAAGACGCTCATCGACATTGCTCGCATTCCGGGCCTGTCCGGTGTCCGCAAGAGGGACGACAAGGTCGAAATCGGCGCAGGCACCGTCCACCATGACGTGGCCACATCCGCGTTACTGCAGCAGGCATGTCCCATGGTGGCCGAGGCCGCGGCAGCGATCGGCGATCCGCAGGTCCGCAATCGCGGCACGCTCGGCGGCAGCCTGGCCCACGCCGATCCCGCCGCCGACTACCCGGCGGCGATGCTGGCGCTCGACGCCGAAATCGTTGTCAAGGGTCCGAAGGGCTCGCGCGTGGTGAAGGCGCCCGATTTTTTTCGCGGGCTGTTCACCGTCGATCTGGCCGCGGACGAAATCATCGTCGGCGTGCAGTTCAATCCCGTGAGGTGCGCCGCCTACGCCAAGCTTCCTCAGCGCGCGTCACACTTCGCCATCGTCGGGGTGGCAGCCGCGCTCGACGTGAACAACGGGAGGATCCAGTCGGCGCGAATCGGCGTCACCGGCGCGAGCTCACACGCCACGCGCCTGACGGACGTGGAGGAGGCGCTCGCCGGAAAGCCGGCGGCTATGCGCAGCATCGAGGCCGCCGCGCGGCTCGCAGGCGCCAACCTGGAGGACGTCAACGCCGACATCCATGCAAGCCAGGAGTATCGGCGCGCCATGATTCCCGTCTTCACCGAACGCGCCCTGGAGCGCGCCCTGGCGCGTGCGTAGTACGTAGCGTCCGCTTTCGGGCGTGTGAATAAATCACGTTGAACGCAGAGACCGCAAAGTCCGCAGAGAAGAATTTCCAGGATTCTCAGCGTGCTCTGCGAGCTCTGCGTTAAAACGTCGTGAGCTTCGCCTGCAGGCATGCGAAGAATCGATCGAGCATCATCTTCGCCACGCCACCGACCAAGCGCTGCCCGAGGCGTGCGATCGGACCGCCAGTCTGCACGGTTCCGGTCACGTCCACCGCGGTTGTCACTCCGTCGGCCCGAAGGGCGATCGCGGAGGTGCCCTTCACGAATCCTGGCCGGCCCTGACCTTCCACCACGAGACGGTACGACGCGTGGGGGATCTTGTTGGTGAGGACGACCGTGCCGCTGTAGGTTCCGGTGATTGCTGCGAGACCGACCGTGAGCGTTACATTGTAGCGGTCCTCACCGTCTGCCTCGAATCGATCGCACCCCGGAATACAGGACGAGAGCACAGCGGGATCCATGAGCAAATCCCACACACGATCCGGCGGAGCGTTGAACGTGTAAGAACCGGAAATCTCCATGGGCATCCTTGCGCCGGTCGCGCGTCGGTACGTAATGTCCGGCTCTAGGCTAGAGGTTGTGAACAAATCACGTTCAACGCAGAGACCGCGGAGGCCGCCGAGAAGAAATGCCCAAGGATTTCTCCGCGTGCTCTGCGTTCAAACGTCGCATTTTTTCACAGGCTCTGTAACGAAGCTTCGCCTCAAACCGCCGAGCGAAGCTTCCTTACTAGGCGGCCGCTCCGCGGCCGCGGCTAAGACAGCTTCTAAAGCCGAGCGGCCGAAAACTTGCTTCATTTGTGAGGACATCGGCTTTAGAAGATGTCTAGCGGGTCCATGTTACCCGAGCGCGTTCAAGTGTATGGCCAGGTCCGCGAGATTGGTCAACGTTCGCGCCGGCAGGAAATCGTCCACAAACGGCAGCGCAGCCCGAAGCCCGCGCGTCAACGGCGCGTAGTCGGCCGTGCCGATGAGCGGATTCAGCCACACCAGCCGATGGCAGCTTCGTTGGAGCCGCGCGATCTGGTCGGCCAGCTCCGCTGGATCGCCGCGATCCCAACCGTCCGATATGAGCAGGACCACCGGACCGCCGTTCAGGACGCGGCGGCCCCAGCGTTGATGGAACTCCTTGACGGCTCCGCCAATGCGCGTCCCGCCCGACCAGTCAGGCACCGACCGCGATACCGCCGCCAGCGCGTCGTTGGGTCGCGGCGTGCGCAGTTGTCTGGTGATTCGCGTGAGCTCGGTCGAAAACAGGAACGCTTCGACCCGGTGGTGGCGCCACGAGACGGCGTGAGCGAAGTGCAGGAGCAGGCGGGAGTAGCGCTCCATGGATCCGCTGACGTCGCACAGCAGCACGAGCGGGCGAGGGCGCAGGCGCCGTGCCCGTCGCCCGAGTTTCACCACTTCGCCGCCCGTGCGGAGGCTCTCGGCGATCGCGCGCCGAAGATCGATTCGCGAGCCGCGCCCTCGAACCCACCGCCGTGTTCGGCGTTCACCAGGATTCCAGACGAGACGAGACAGGGCCGCGCCCGCCTCCGCCATTTCGTCGGTCGTAAATGCGGCGAAGTCCTTATCGGCGAGGACGCCGAGGTCGCTCCAGGTCTTCTGGCCTCGTTCGGGAGTCGGCACGTTCCCTTCTGCGCCGTCGGCCTCAAAGGTGTTCAGATCGTCGGGCGCGAGGATTTCCTCGATCGCGACCGAAGGGGCGTGCGACTCGTCGTGCCGCGGGTCGCTTCGGGCTTGTCCCTCGCGGTGTTCGCGCCAGAAGGCGGCGAACGCTCGGTCGAAAACCGCGATTTGTTCCTGGCGGTGGACGAGCAGCGCGCGGCATGCGTGATACACCTCGTCGCGTGCGCCGAGGTCCACGTGTCCGAGCGCCTCGATGACGTCGAGTAAACGCCCGGGATGGACGTCGATGCCTGCGCGCCGCAGGACACGGCCAAAGATCATCAGGTTTTCGAGAAGACGGGACATCGGCCCGGGCGCGCGTTTCACGTGAGCGAGGCGCTTCGCGCGATCGCGCGATCGAGCAGATCCGCCGCCCGGCGTCCGCGCAGCGCCTCGAGATCTTCCTTCGCCTTCAGCACGACGCCGAGGGTTTCTTCGATCGCGTCCGCATCGAGCCTGTTCCTGTCGAGCGCGACGAGCGCGGTCACCCAGTCGATGGTCTCCGACACGCCGGGAGTTTTGTACAGGTCGGCACCTCGCAGCTGCTGCACCATGGCCGTCACCTGCTCCGCCAGCCGCGCCGATGCCGCGGGAGCGCGCTCGCGAACGATGGCGAGCTCTTTCTCGAACGACGGGTACTCAATCCACTGATAGAGGCACCGACGTTTGAGCGCGTCGTGCACCTCGCGCGTCCGATTGGACGTGAGGACGACCAGCGGAGGGTGGGTGGCCCGCACGGTCCCGAGCTCGGGAATGGTGATCTGGAATTCCGCGAGCAGCTCGAGGAGGAATCCTTCGAACTCCTCGTCTGCGCGGTCAATTTCATCGATGAGCAGGACGGCCGGACGCGTGCGCAGCGGGTCGATCGCCTGAAGCAGCGGGCGCTTGATGAGAAAGGCCTCGCTGTAGAGCTCCCGCCGCGCGCTCTCCCGATTGAGCGTGTGGGTCGCGTCCAGAATGCGCAATTCGAGGAGCTGGCGCGCGTAGTCCCACTCGTACAGCGCGTGACCGACGTCGAGGCCTTCATAGCATTGGAGACGAATCAGATCGGTGCCGATCGCGGCGGCCACCGCTCCGCCAAGCGCGGTCTTGCCCACGCCGGCCTCGCCCTCGAGGAACAGCGGCCGTTTCAGGCGGAGCGCCAGAAACAAGGAAACGGCCAGGCCACGGTCCGCCACGTAGTGCTGGTCGGCCAGCCGCTGCTGGAGGTCGGAGATGGATCCGGGAAGAATGGCGATGGCCCCTGGCGGTGCTGGATTCTCGTTGGTCGTAGGCTTTCTCGGAGCAGTCATTGCGGATTGTGCCACTCCAACCCGCAAATTATTTCCAGACGCGCTCCTGGCAGATCGATACCACGCAGATCGATTCGAGGACGCGATTGGGTGGCGGCACGGGAAGGCCGCGCTCGGTCATCAGCTTGCGGATCAGCGCCGCCGTCTCGGGCCGGCCGATCGCCGACTGCACGCCGACGCGCACGAGACCGTCGGCGTAATCGATCGCCTGCCAGGTGTGGCCCGCGAGGACCGACACGGTGGTGTCGGTATCGCGGCTGCCGCCGTCCCGAGTCTCGAGCTTCGCGCCGCGGTCGACGAGCAGCTGCACGACGTCGTTGCGTCCCTTGAGTGCGGCGCCGACGAGCGGCGTGCGACCCTCGCGGTTACGGTCATTCGGATCGAGTCCGAGGTCGAGCAGCATCCGGACGGCTTCCAGATTGTCCTTCGGCGATCGCTCGTAGGTGACGCCTTCGACCCAGCCAATGCCAGCCGACGCGGTCAGCGCGGTGTCGCCGTTCTCAGTCGCGATGAACGGATCGGCGCCGTAGTCGAGCAGCAGCTGCATCAGCTCGACGTCGCTCGACTGACTGGCGCGCACGAACGGCGTCGCGCCGTTTTCATGGAACCATTGCATCGTGAAGATCGTCCGCGTCAAGGTATTGTCTTTCGCGCGGCAGTTCGGGTCGGCGCCCCGATCGAGCAGGATCTTGATGAACTCGAGGTGATCCATGTCCGGCTTCGGCACGGGATAATCGCCGCCTTCGATGTTGCGGTTGTCCGTCGCGAGGTACAAGGGCGTCCATCCGCCTTTGTTCGCGATGTTGACGTCCGCGCCGCGCTCGATGAGATACGCCCCAAGCTTGTAATGGCGGTTGTTGGTCGCCGTCAGGAGCGGCGTCCACCGATATTCCGACGCCTCATTGACGTCCGCGCCGCCGTCGAGCAAGTACTTCGCCGATTCGAGGTCGCCTTCGCGCGCGGCGAAAATCAGCGGCGTCAACCCGCCACCTCCCGCGCCGACAAGACCTGCAACGATCACGTCCGCATCGGCATCGTCGGCGTCGTCTGCCGTCGCAGGCGCTGCGGCGGGTGCGGCCGGTGGCGCGGCGGCCGCCGGGGGCGCTTGTCGGCTGTTGCGCTGACCGGGTGCGCCGGATCGCGGCGGCGCGTCGCCTTCACCGCGATTGCCGCCGGCATTCAGCGTGCCGCGGAAGCCGAGTGAAATCGTGACGCCGTGCGCCGCGTCCCATTCGAGCTGCTCCTGGTAGGTGCGGCCGGCGGCGGCTGCCGCCGCACGACGTCGAGCGGCGCCTTCGACCGCGTCGGTCCGGACGCGAGGCGCCAGGTAGTTGCGCGGCAGCCCCGCGGGACCGCTGCGCGCGCCGACGTCCGCACCCAACTCGACGAGCGTTTTGACCGCGGCGGGATGCTTCTGTGCCACGGCCCACATGAGCGCCGTGGTGCCTCGCAGTTTCTCCTTGGCGTTGACGTCGGCGCCTGCAGCGACGAGCGGCTTGATCGCCGCCGGATTGCCGTTGCGCGCGGCAAACATCACGAGCGTTTCGCCGTTAGCGGTGCGTTGTTTCGCGTCTGCCCCGGCCTTCAGGAGCGCCTCGATGATTGCGGGCTGGCCGTAGAGCGACGCCATGGCCAGCGGGGTGACGCCCTCGCGATTGGCGACGTCCACGTGCGCGCCGGCGCGAATCAGCTGATTCGCCATCTCGGCGTCATCGCGATACACGGCCCAGTGCAGGGCTGTCGCGCCGTCCACCTGCGGGGCGTTCACGTCGGTTTTCTTCTGCAGCAGCGCGCGAAGCGCCGCTCTGTCGCCATTCATGGCGGCGTCGGCCACGTCGCTGCGCGTCGCAGCGTGCCCGGCCGTCGCCAGCCCGACGATCGCAATCGCCAACCACCCGATGTGCTGCGGCGTGCGCATGGCCCCTCGTGTGCCCATGTTCCTACAGAAGTTTCGCGAGCCTGTCGGTGCTGTCGCCCTGGATTTGCTGATGGATGCCGTACATGTCGAGCACGCTCAGGAGCAGGTTGCCCGTGGGAACCATCTTCCGTTCGTAAGCGAGGTGCCGGTTGCCTTTGAGCTGCCCGTTCGCGCCGCCGACGAGAATGTGCGGCACGTCGAAGTGCAGATGCTGATTTGAGTTGCCCATGTTGGTGCCATACATGATCAGCGAGTGATCGAGCAGCGTGCCCTCGCCGTCGGGAATCGCCTTGAGCTTCTCGGCGAAGTACGCGAGCGTCGACACGTGATAGCGATTGATGTCGGCGTAGCGCTTCATCTGCACGGGATCGTCCTGATGGTGCGACGCGCCGTGGAATCCGGGACTGACGCCGCCGTTGGGGAAGAGGTCGCTCTTCGGGAAGACATACGCGCGCGCGGTCAGATCGCGAGCGCCGAGCAGCGTGGCCACACGCGTGATGTCCGCGCGGAAGGCGAGCGCCGCCAGGTCGAACTGCAGCTTGATGTGCTCGTCGAACGAATCGGGAATCCCCGGCGGCAGATCGATCTCCGGAATCGTCCCTGACGCCTTCGCGGCAAGCTCGATGCGCCGCTCGATCTCGCGGATTTCGTCGGTGTACTGATTGACCGTCCGGCGGTCTGACACTCCGAGATCTCTCGACAGGCTTGCTAGTTCCGCGAGCACGGAATCGAGGATGCTGCGATTCTCCTGCATGCGTGCGACGCGCATTTCTGGCGTTGCCCCGGAGCCGAACAGCCGCTCGAAGACGACCTGCGGGTTGAGTTCCATCGGCAGCGGACTCGTGCGCTGTTCCGCTTCTCCGGGCGGCGTCGGCAGGCCGATCCACGAGATGGAGTTGGTGTACGAACAGCTATAGCCTTCGCCGCAGTTGCTCGAGCTCGAGTTCGGATCTTCGACGGCGAGCTGGAGCGACGGCAGCAGCGTCTCGCGTCCGATCTTGGCGGCGATCGTCTGATCGATCGTGGGACTGCCGACGGTCGCATCCGATCCGGCGGTCTTGCGCGGCTTGATGCCGGTGAGGTAGGCGCCGGCCACCCAGTGGTCCGATCCCGTCGTGCCCTCCGGCGGTTCAGCAGATTTCGACCACAAGCCGCTCAGCAGGACGGTGTGCTCGCGCACCTTGCCGAGCGATTCGAGGATATAGGGGAGCTTCGCGGGGAGCGCACCTTCGGCTTCCGGCGTCCAGAAGCCCGGCGCCATGCCGTGCGGGAAGAAGATGCCCGCGAACCGCGGCTTCCCGGCGGCTGCGGTTTGCGCCAGCGCCGAGCTCGCGGGAATCATCGCGTCCAGGAGCGGCAGCGCCAGCGTGCACCCCGCGCTTTTCAGAAACAGTCGGCGGGGGATATGTCTTTTTGCGATGAACATGGTTTATCGATCTCCCTTTTCGTCGGCCCTCTCGGCGGCGACTGTGTGACTCGGCATCGGCTGTTCCGGAACCTTCATGTTCGTCTGGAACGTGCTGCTGTTGACGACGCCCAGGACGAGAGCGGAGAACCGATTGTCGTTGCGCTTGGCGTTGCGCGCGATCGATCGCACCAGCGGCATGTCCTGATACTCGACGCCCCGGCCGAGCGCGTAGGTCAACAGCTTTTCGGCCACGACCTGCACGAACTGATCGGAGTACTCGAGCAGCCACTTGCGCAGCCCGGCGGGTCCGTCGATCGAGGTTCCGTCGAAGACCTTCGCGGACGCGTCGACCCGCGTCCCCTCTTCCTCGGTCCGCCAGAGGCCGATGCCGTCGAAGTTCTCGAGCGAAAAACCGATCGGGTCCATCAGGGCGTGGCACTGGATGCAGTCGGCGCGGACGCGATGCTCCAGCATTTTCTGCCGCATCGTCGGCTCTTTCCCGTTCCCTCGCGGGTCGGGCATTTTCGCCGGCAGCGGCGGGACATCGGGCGGCGGCGGAGGCGGACTCACGCCCAGGAGGTTGGTCATGATCCACTTGCCGCGCGTCACCGGCGACGTTCGCTCCGGCTTCGAAGTCGTCACGAGAAACGCCCCCTTGCCGAGCAACCCTCGCCGCAGATCCATATCGGGGCCGAGCGTCACGCGACGGAACTGGCTGCCGTAGATGTTCGGGATCCCGTAATGCTTCGCGAGCCGTTCGTTGACGAACGTGTAATCGGCCGTCAGCAGATCGACGACGTTCCGATCTTCGCGCACGATCGTGTCGAGGAGCAGCTCGACTTCGCGTCGCATGGCCTGGCGCAACGGGTCGTCGAAATCGGGATAGATCATCGGCAGCGGCCCGGCCGCCTGCATGCCGCGGAGGTTCAGCCACTGCCCGCCGAAGTTGATCGCCAGCGCTTCGGCCCGCGGATCGTTCAGCATGCGGCGAACCTGTCGTGCGAGGGTCGCCGGATCGCTCAGCTTTCCCTGGCTCGCGACGTTCAGCAGCTCGCCATCCGGAATCGTGCTCCACAGGAAGAACGAGAGACGCGACGCCAGATCGAGATCGGTCAAACGGTACGCCTGACCCGGTTTCAGACTTGCCGGCTCGGTTTCGATGCGATAGATGAATTTCGGATCGGCAAGAATCCGCGCGAGGGCCATCTCGATCCCGCGGTCGAAGCCGCCCGCTTTCCGGCCCCCCTGGTAGAACTCCATCAGCGATTCGACCTCGCTGGCGGTCGCCGGATGACGAAACGCGCGCGTCGCGAGGCTCGCAACGACTTTGCGGGCGCAAACCCGTTCGTCTGCCGCGCCAGCGGGACGGCACACGAACACTTTGCGCCGGCTCGGCGACTCCTTCGCCGGCGTCACGTTGAACGGCCCCTCGATGCGGACGGTGCCAACGTGCGGGAAGAAGGTGAAGCCGGGCGTCGGTCCGGTCTGCAGCGTGTCCCGTATGAAATGCTGATCGAGATCGAGCAGCGGCGCGAAATTGGTCGCGAGGAACGTGGCGCCGACCGCATGCTCGCCCGCCGTCGTCTTGAAGCGGACGGTCATCTTCGGGATGTCGCTGAGCGGATTTCCCGCTACGCCCCGGCCGCTTCCGCCGCCCGGCGCCGCGCCGCGTCCACGCTGGCCCGATGCCTGGCCGCCACAGTGTGCTTCGGCCGCGCCGAATCGGCGGCCGCCTTGCCAGTCCATCAATCGCAGTCGCTCGCCGTCGAGCAGCACGTCGAGCTTTTCGCACGGCACCGAGCCGAATCCGGTCGGCGACATGTTGTCGCCGAAGATCGGCGTCACCGTCACCGTGTATTCGCCGTCGGATGGGAACACGTGCTTGACGAGCATCCCGCCGCGCGTGCCGAACGGGAGCCCTTCGATGTGATACTCCTGCGACGTGTCTTCGGGCGTGCGGTACACGACAAGCGTTGGCGTCGTCGGCTCGCCGATGGCGAGGCGGCTGATTTTTCCCGCGGCTGACACGTACGCTTCGACCAGCGTCGACGAAATGCCAAGCGTGCCCGCGATGTTGTCGAACCCGTGCGTGGAGTCGTCGGACGGCAGGTACTGACCGGGATCGATGTCCAGGTCGAGCAGATCGCGCACGACGTTGGCGTACTCAGTGCGATTCAAGCGGTGCAGCCCCGGCGGCGGCAGGTAGGGCGGCGCGTTGCGATCGAGCTCGTTCTCCAGCCACGCGATGAGCCCGCTGTAGGCCGCCTTGTCCGGTCGCCGTATTCCAGCGGGCGGCATCATGCCGGCGCGTAATTTCCGTACGACCGTTTCCCATACGTCTGGGCGATCGTCGACACGCGTCACATCCAGATCGTCGAGCGTCAGCTTGCGCGCCGCTTCCTGTCCTGCTGCTTTGCTGCGCTGGTTGTGACAGCCGACACAGTACTGATCGAGCAGTGCGCGCTGCGGCGGGATGAGAGTGGTTGACGAAGGGGCTGGTTGCGACGAGGGTGGCGATTGTGGCCGCGGCCCGGCAGTTTGGCCCCTGACCGTGATGATCAGCGAAATGATCACCACACACGCGGTCACCACGAGTCTGTTCATCGTCGGCACGCCCTCCCCAAAAGGACCACAAGTTCGACTACGATCATGATATGTGATGAACTGGCATACGCGATCACGCAAATTGTAGCCGAGTATTCGGGACAAATAAGGCAGAGATCGGAGTAGACTTTCACGCATGCCGTACGTGGTGTCCGCCTCAGGCGGACCTCCGGCGTGGTTCTCGGCATGCGGAGGGCTGACGCTATGGCGAGCGATAAGAACGATCCGGTTGGTCGGCGTTCGTTCCTGAAAGGGGCGGCGGTAAGCGCGGCCGCGCTGGTTGCGAACGCGGCGCCGCTGCCGGCGGGCGAAGCGCAAGGCGCAGGCACGCCTCAACCCAGCCCAGCCGAACTTCCGGCGAGCCAGCTGGCTGCTGACACCGAGCCGCCGCCGCGAGGCTCCGCGTCACGGATCGTCGAACGCCCTGGCTCCGATTTCATGGTCGACGTCATCAAGGGTCTCGGCTTCGAGTACGTCGCGGCCAACCCCGGCTCGAGCTTCGAGGGGCTGCACGAGTCGATCATCAACTACGGCGACAACAAGATGCCGGAGCTGCTGACGTGCTGCCACGAGGAATCGTCGGTCGCGATGGCGCACGGCTTCGCGAAGATTGAAGGCAAGCCGATGCTCGCGCTGGTGCATGGCAACATCGGTCTGCAGCACGCGTCGATGGCAATCTACAACGCTTACGCGGATCGTGTGCCCGTGTTCGTCGTTGCGGGCAACTGGCGCGATGCGGGGACGCGCAACGATGGCGTGAACTCGTACCACAGCGCGCAGGACATGGCGCTCATCGTCCGCGACTACGTGAAGTGGGACGACGAGCCGGCGTCGCTGCCGGCGTTTGCCGAGTCGGCGGTGCGGGCGTACAAGATCGCGATGACACCCCCGATGGAGCCGGTGCTCGTCGTGATCGATCACAACATGCAGCTGAGACCGATGGGCGATGCCAGGCCGCGAATCCCGCGGCTGACGATGCCGGCGCCGCCCGCGGGCGAGCTCGGCGCGGTGCGCGAGGCGGCGCGGCTGCTCGTGGCGGCGGCGAATCCGCGCATCAATGCCGGTCGCGCGGCGCGCACGCCGAACGGCATCGCGCTGCTCGTCGAGCTCGCCGAGTTGTTGCAGTCGCCCGTCAACGGCGGCGGCGATCGCGTGAATTTCCCGTCGCGCCATCCCCTCGCCGGTAATGGATCCGGCGCGGCCGACGTGACCCTCAATCTCGAAGTGCAGGCGGTCGTCGGACCGGGGGGTGCCGGCGGTGCGAGCGCAGCGAACGCGAAGACGATCAACATCTCGTCGCTGGAGCTGTACATCAAGAGCAACCTTCAGGACTTCCAGCACCTGGCGGATGCGGACATCGTCATCGCGGCCGATGCGGAGGCGACGCTGCCGATGCTGATTGAGGAAGTGAAACGCCTGCTCACGCCCGATCGCAAACGCGCGCTCCAGGAGCGGGGGACGAAGCTCGCTGACGGACATCAGCGGGCGCGCGTCGCGGCGATGGAAGCGGCGGCCTACGGATGGGACTCGAGTCCGATCAGCCTCGCGCGGCTGTCCGCGGAGCTCTGGGCCCAGATTCAGAACGAGGACTGGTCGCTGGTGTCATGGCAGGGATTCATCAGCGGCTGGCCGGGCCGTCTCTGGAAGTTCGACAAGCACTATCAGTACATCGGCGGTCAGGGCGCCGGCGCCATGGGCTACGGCGCTCCGGCCGCCGTCGGCGCGGCGCTCGCGAATCGCAAACACGGTCGCTTGTCCATCAACATTCAGACCGACGGCGATTTGAACTATGCGCCCGGCGTGCTGTGGACCGCGTGCCATCACAAGATCCCGCTACTGACTGTGATGCACAACAACCGCGCGTATCACCAGGAAGTGATGTTCATCCAGCAGATGGCGAGCCAGCGCAATCGCGGCGCCGATCGCGCGCACATCGGCACCACGCTCCGCGAGCCGAACATCGACTACGCGCGCATGGCGCAAACCTACGGCATGTACGGCGAGGGACCGATCGCCGACCCGAAAGGCCTGGCGCCGGCGATCGAGCGGGCGCTCGATCGCGTGAAGCGCGGCGAGCCCGCGCTCCTCGACGTCATCACGCAGCCGCGGTAGAGGAGGGGCCGTGACGAGAATCGCGGTGATGCTTGCGGCCCTTGTCGCCGCGCTGCAACCCTCTCCGCCCGCCGCGGGCAACGCCCAGAACGGCAAAGAGCTGTATCTCAAGTACAGCTGCTATGCCTGCCACGGCTACGACGGCCACGGGGGCGCCGGCGCGCGCCTTGTGCCGATGCGAATGAACATCCCCGGATTCACGGCCTACGTTCGTAACCCGCGGCAGATGCCGCCGTACACCGCAAAAGTTCTCTCCGACGCGCAACTGGCGGATCTCTTCGCGTATCTCAAGTCGCTGCCCGAATCGCCGCCAGCGAAGGATATTCCGTTGCTGACCCGAATCATCAATCAGAAGTAGCGACGGAACGACGCAAACATCGCTGTTAGTCCTTTGTCCTTCGGCCTTGGTCCTTTGTCCGTTCTTCGTCCTTGGTCGTCCTTCGTCCTTTGTCCTTGGTCGCACGCGAAGTACCTTGGGCACCGCGGCAAGCACCAAGGACCAAGCACGACGAAGGACCAAGAGACGGACCAGGGACCAAGGCCGAGGGACCAAGGACCATGTTGCCGCGCTCTTGTGCGGTCAGGCCGGCTCATCACGACAATTGACATTTCAAAATCAACTCTCCAGAATATTTCCTGAGGTCGCGCGTGAGAGCGGTGGTTCTGGTGGCCACCGCCAAGCGGCTCTTTGGCGCCTCGCGCCAGGACGATCCCACCGGGCGATAACAGAAGCGGGAGCTCAACGTGCAAAACCTGCCGCGCGGCGCGCTGTTCGGCGCGATGATTGCGACGCTGTTGACGTTCTTCTCCGGCGTCGGCGCGCAGGAACGCGGAGGCGGCGCTCCCGCCGGGCCACCTGAGCCCACGCCGCGACTCGCGGACGGCACGCCGAATCTTGGCCGCGTGCCCGGCGAGCGCGGCGTCTGGAACGTACCGTACATCACCAACATGGGCGAGCGCGTCGTCGGTCCCGACGGAACGACGGTCGCCGAGACGCGCGCCGCGGCGCTTCGCGGTCGCGGCCCCGGCGACGGGCGCGGACGCGGCGCGCCGGAAGGTGGGCTCGGCGGTCCCGACGCGGCATCTGTCGGCGGGCGCGGCGGCGCGAAATCGGAGCCGCGCGTCCCCTTCATGCCGTGGTCGGCTGGCATCTACAACTACAACTCGGCGAACAACTCCAAGTACGACCCCGAAGGCTACTGTCTGCCGCCCGGCGGTCCGCGCCTGATGGCAACGCCGTATCCGATGGAGATCGTCCAGCTGCCGGAGCAGAAACGCATCCTCATGATCTTCGAGGGCGCGACGCACATCTGGCGCGAGATCTACCTGGACGGCCGTCCGCATCCGCAAGGCGACGAGCTGAACCCGACCTATCTCGGGCACTCGGTCGGTCACTGGGACGGCGACACGCTTGTCGTCGACGTCGTGGGATTCAACGAGCAGACCTGGCTCGATTACTACGGTCACCCGCACACCGACCAGTTGCACGTCGTCGAGCGCTTCTCGCGTCCGAACAAACGGACTCTGCGCTACGAAGCGCTGGTGGACGATCCGGGCGCGTACACGAAGCCGTTCACGATCCGGTGGGAGATTCCCTGGAACGCCACAGGCGAGCTGATCGAGTACATCTGCCAGGAGAACAACAGATACTTGCAGCGGCTGACCGATGACCTCGGCCAGCCAATCTTCGGCAAGAAGCCGTAAGTGGCCCGTCCCGTCTTGTCGAGTTTTCAGACGCCTGTGGTGGCGCAGGGCCTTCAGAGCTGCGAAGAAACCGTTAACCGCCGAGCCCGCGGAGAAGAAAATGCAGAGAATGCTCGGCGTGCTCTGCGTGCTATGCGGTAAAACGGCGTCAGTTGCGGATGACTTTGAAGTCGCCCTTCGTCGGGCACTGCAACCACCTACCGCTGATCACTCGCTGATACGCACCGATGTTTTCCAGCTTGCCATCGATCGAATAGTGCACCGTCTTTCCTGACGCATCCTTGCCGTCTGCTTCAACGTGCACGACCCATGTCTCGGGATCGAGGGTTGCTTTCTGCGTCCGCACGCCGTTGGGACCAGGATTGATCGTGCCGGTGACCGCTTTGCCGTCCCAGTTCAGCTCGAGCACGACGTGCGTGCGATTCTCCTTGCTCGTGCCCCAGTCCCCGGTCCACGACCCTTTCAGCGGATGTCCGAACTGCGCTGACGCCGGCAGGGCGACGGCAAGCGCCATCATCAGTCCCGCCACCAGACCACGCGCCATTCGCATCGAAGTGCCCTCCTTGGGTGTGAAGGCCGTAACGCTATTCCCGAGTGGAAATGATATGCCATGTCAAGTTAGGATCGCGAACCCTTCTGGAGCGCGGTGGGGTGGCCGCTGGATTGGATGCTCGCACGCGACTCGTTGCCGCCGCAACCGCACTGAGCCTGTTGGCCGTGCTCGTTGGCGGATGCGGCGATCGCCGTCGCGATCGGCCGCCGGAGGCGGCCGGCCGTTCTACCGACTCTCCCTGGTTTGCTGACGTCGCTCCGCAATCCGGGTTGATGTTCACGCACTTCAACGGCATGGCGGGCGAGTTCTACTACCCGGAGATCATGCCGCCAGGCGTGGCGCTGTTCGACTATGACAACGACGGCGATCTGGACGTGTTCATCGTCCAGGGACAGATGCTCGGATCCAAGACGATCGATCGCGCGCTGTTTCCGCCCCGTGATCGCGCGGTGCTGCGCGGCCGGCTGTTCAGAAATGATCTGAAGGTCGACGCGGACGGCGCGCGCACGCTGCACTTCACCGATGTGACCGACGCCAGTCATCTCGAGGCGTACGGCTACGGCATGGGCGTCGCGACCGGCGATTTCAACAACGACGGCACGCGCTACGAGCACCGCCAGCCCAGCCGGACGCCATGGTTAGACGACGAGGTGACCCGCTGATGCCGTTTCAGAGTCGCGTTCGCAGGCCGGAAGAGCCTGCGAAGAAACCGTGAACCGCCGAAACCGCCGAGAATAAAACGCTAAGGATTCTTAGCGCGCTCAGCGTGCTCTGCGGTAAAACGGCGCATTTTTTCATGCGCTCTGAGGGCCTGCGCCATTAGGGTTTGCGAAAACGCCCGATGTCGGAATCGATTCGCTGTTACTGGCTTTTTGTCTTGACTTGAGCCGAGCCGTTAGCTCGTGCTCAAAGTTCCACAGAATTCCTTAAGAGTTCCATCGAATCAAGAGGGGCATGTCGTGGAATAGCAGTTGCAGGCGGCCCGCCCCCGAAGGGGGCCGGCGATGGCGACAATCGGCGTACGTGTTTCCCTGTTCACTTGGTTGGCTTTGCTGCCAACGTTGGCCTTCGCCCAAGCCTCGATTACGGGGACCGTCAAAGACCCGTCCGGTGCCGTCCTGCCGGGCGTGACCGTCGAAGCCACCAGCGACGTCCTCATCGAGAAAGTACGCCTGGCGACGACCGATCCGACCGGCCAGTATCGCATCGTCAATCTGGGGTCGGGCAAGTACTCCCTCACCTTCGCGCTGCCAGGCTTTACCACGTACAAGCGCGACGGTATCGAGCTCACCGGATCCTTCACCGCGACCATCAACGCGGAGCTGCGGATTGGCGCGATCGAAGAAACCGTCATCGTCAGCGCCGAATCGCCGGTCGTCGACACTCAGAGCGTGCGGCGGCAGACGACCATCGCGAACGACGTCATCGCGGCGCTCCCGGCGGCGCGCGCGTACGCCGGAATCATGACGCTCATTCCCGCGACGATCACTCAGACGGGCGCCAACCTCGATCTCCAGGTCACACCCGGTATGCTCGTGTTCGGCGGGTCCGGCGGACGCAACAACGAAGGCCGTCTGCAGGTCGATGGCTTGATGACCGGAGCCGCGTTCAACGGCGCCGGCGTCTCGAGCTACGTGCCCGACATCGGCAACGCGGCCGAAGTGGCGATGACCACCTCCGGCGGTCTGGGCGAGGCGGAAGTCGGAGGACCGACACTCAGCATCGTGCCGAAGACCGGCGGCAACACCGTCAAGGGTTCGGTATACCTCTCCGGCGTAACCTCTGGAATGGTGGGCAGCAACTACACCCAGGATTTGCGGACGCGCGGTCTGACCGCACCGAACGCACTGCTGAAGTTGTGGGACTACAACGTGGGCGTCGGCGGGCCGATCAAGACCGACCGGATTTGGTTCTTCGGACAATTCCGCGACGAGGGGAGCCATCGCACGATTGCCGGCATGTTCGCGAACGCGAACCTCGGGGATCCCACGAAGCGGACCTACGTCGCGGACAAAGCGCGGCCGGCGATTCAGGCCGGCAGCTGGCGAAATGGTTCGCTGCGCCTGACGGTGCAGGCGAACGCGAAGAACAAGTTCAACGTGTTCTGGGACGAGCAGCATCCCTGTCAGGGCGGGGCGTTCCCCCGCT
>QHWL01000061.1:16658-17538 GCA_003222555.1 Acidobacteriota bacterium
GCTTCGTCGAATCCGTCGGCCAGCGCGACGATGGCGCCGGAAACCGGCACCTATCTCGCGCCGTACGGTCAGCGCGTGCAGCAGGTGACATGGACGGCGACGGTCACCAACCGCTTGCTGCTCGAGGCGGGCGTCGGCACATACCTGAGCCGTTGGGGCGGATCGGAAATGCCAGGGAACCCGACGCGCGACATCGTGCGCGTCGTCGAGAATTGCGCACGCCTCTGCGCCGACAACGGCGGCATTTCGGGTCTGACGTATCGGTCCGAGAACTGGGCGGCGAACTGGCAGGGCAATCACAACTGGCGCGCGTCGGCGTCGTTTGTCACGGGCGCGGAGAGCATGAAGTTCGGCTACATCGGCGGATTCCTCGTCGACAACCAGAAGAACTTCGGCAACAACCAGTACCTCCAGTTCCGGACGCAGAACGGCGTTCCCGATCAGCTCACCGAGATCATCAACCGGTTCCCGATCATGAACCGCGTCCGCTACGACGCCTTCTACGCACAGGATCAGCGCACGATGGGCCGCTGGACGCTGCAAGGCGCCTTGCGCTTCGACCACGCCTGGAGCTGGTTCCCCGAAGCGACGATTGGTCCGGTGCGCTTCCTCCCGACGCCGACCCCGTTCCCCAAGACCCAAGGCGTCGACAGCTACAAGGATCTCTCGCCGCGTGGCGGCGTCGCGTGGGACGTTCTCGGCACCGGCAGGACGGCGGTGAAGATCAATGTGGGCAGATACCTAGAAGCGGCGCAGAACAGCAATACCTACGTTGCCAACCGGCCGACGTCGAAGTTGAGCACCACGACGACGCGCACGTGGACCGACACGAACGACAACTTCGTGCCCGATTGCGATCTGCTGAATGCGGCGGCGAACG
>QHWL01000061.1:17594-17891 GCA_003222555.1 Acidobacteriota bacterium
ACGGTTGGGGCATTCGGCCCGCCGACTGGAACTTCGGCGCGTCGATCCAGCAGCAGTTGCTGCCGCGCGTTTCGGTGGAAGTCGGATACTTCAGCCGCTGGCTCACCAATTTCGTGGTGACTGACAACCTCGCGCAGAGCGTCAACGACTTCGGCAAGTTCTACGTCGTCGCGCCGAACGACCCGCGGCTTCTGAACGGCGGCGGCTACAGGATTTCGGATCTGTACGACGCGAACCCGGACGTCGCGTCGCGCAACAACAACCTCGTCACGCTTGCCAGCAATTACGGGAATCAGT
>QHWL01000237.1 GCA_003222555.1 Acidobacteriota bacterium
TCCCCGAGGTCTGGCTCAACCCTGGTGCGGAGAGCGGCGCGCTGATTGCGCGTGCGCGGGCCCTCAAGATCCAGCCAATTGTCGCGTGCAGCATTATCGCTCTCGGTCAGGATCCGTACGCCTTGTAGGTCGGCTCAAGAGGGACACCTCGCTCCACATCCAGTCTTCAAGAACGTTCATGCCTAGCAATTACAAGCGCCACGCACCGGCGCGGACCGCGAATGGGTCCGCCGCGCCCGAAACCACCGCCACGACGACCGACCCGGCGCCCGAACAGCCCAAAGGGGGCCCGCCACGGCGTCCAGGCGAGGGGCTCAACATCACCGATCTGAAGGACATGAGCATTCAGAAGCTCACTCAGATCGCCAAGGACATGAATGTCGCCGGCGCCACCGGGATGCGCAAGCAGGAGCTGATTTTTCAGATCCTGAAAGCGCAGACCGAGCAGAGCGGCTTCATCTTCTCGGAAGGGGTGCTCGAGGTATTGCCCGACGGCTTCGGCTTCCTGCGGGCGCCCGACTACAACTACCTGCCGGGACCCGACGACATCTACGTGTCCCCGTCGCAGATTCGCAAGTTCGACCTGCAGACCGGCGACACGGTCTCGGGGCAGATTCGTCCGCCGAAAGAGGGCGAGCGCTACTTCGCGCTCATCAAGGTCGAAGCCGTCAATTTCGAGGCGCCCGAGCAGGCGCGCGACAAGCTCTTTTTCGAAAATCTCACGCCGCTGTACCCGCAAGAGCGGTTGAAGCTCGAAACGTCGGCGGAGAACCTCGCCGCGCGCGTCATGGACCTGATGACGCCGATCGGCAAGGGGCAGCGCGGCCTGATCGTCGCGCCGCCCCGCACCGGCAAGACGATGCTCTTGCAGAACATCGCGCAATCGGTGTCGGCGAATCACCCGGAGGTGTTTCTGATCGTCCTGCTCATCGACGAGCGGCCGGAAGAAGTCACCGATATGCAGCGGTCCGTCGACGGGGAAGTGATCTCGTCCACCTTCGACGAGCCGGCCCAGCGCCACGTCCAGGTCGCCGAGATGGTCATCGAGAAGGCCAAGCGTCTCGTCGAGCACAAGAAAGACGTGCTGATCCTGCTCGACTCGATCACCCGCCTCGCGCGCGCCTACAACACGGTCATTCCCCCGTCAGGTAAAGTGCTGTCGGGCGGTCTCGATTCGAACGCGCTGCAAAAGCCGAAGCGGTTCTTCGGCGCCGCACGGAACATCGAAGAGGGCGGCTCGCTCACCATCATGGCGACGGCGCTCATCGACACCGGCTCGCGGATGGACGTCGTGATCTTCGAGGAATTCAAGGGCACCGGCAACATGGAGATCAACCTCGATCGCAAATTGGTGGACAAGCGCGTGTTTCCGGCCATCGACATTCAAAAGAGCGGCACGCGGAAGGAAGAGCTCCTGCTGCCTCGCGAAGATCTCAACCGCATCTGGGTGCTCCGTAAAGTCCTCAACCCGCTCTCGCCGGTCGAGGCGATGGAGCTGCTGCTGGACAAGATGGGGAAGACCAAGTCCAACGCAGAATTCCTGTCGGCGATGCAGAAAATGGGGTAGCGCGTCGCGCGCAACCACGGAGGTCACGGAGCCAAACGGAACACACCGGTAGAAGCAAATGGACTGTGTTCTCCGTTGTCCTGCGTGGTTGTTTGCTTTTGGGAGGGACTGAATGGCGACGATCAAGGTGCGACAGAACGGCCCATATCTGGTCGAGGGCGACGATGTGAAGGTGCTCGACTGGAACGGCAAGGAGTATCAGATCCCGAAGCGGCCGTTCGCGCTCTGCCGTTGCGGCGGATCGACGAGCAAGCCGTTCTGCGACGGCACGCACTCCAGGATCGGCTTTCAGGCCGCCGAAGCCGCCATCGCCGGCAGTCAGGACAGGCCGGCGTAGTGGCCCGGAGGGGCAGGAAGGGCGGGAGGGAAGGAAAGGTGGGCCTTCCCGCCTCAAAGGGAAAAATCCGTCATTTTACCGCGGAGCACGCAGAGCACGCCGAGAATTCCTGGCGTTTTCTTCTCGGCGGCCTCGGCGGCGGCGCCAGGCCGGGGGACGCTGTGGGTATCACGCCGAGGAGCTGGCGCAGCTCTTCCCCTTCCATCACCTCGACGTCCAGCAGCCGCCGTGTCACGGTCTCGAGCTTGTCGCGATTGTCGCTGAGAATGTCCCGGGCTTTGTCGTGCGCGTCGGTGAGGATGCGTTTGATCTCCGAGTCGATCTTCTGCGCCGTCTCTTCACCGTACAGCCCGCGTTCCTGCGGCATCGGGATGTCGAGAAAGCGCGCCCGCTTGTTGCCGTCGTAGTTGATTGCGCCGAGGGCGTCGCTCATGCCGAACTCGGTGACCATCGCCCGGGCAATGTCGGTGGCGCGCTGTAGATCGTTCTGCGCGCCGGTCGAGATTTCGCCGAGCGCCAGTTCCTCGGCGGTGCGGCCGCCGAGGAGCACCGCGAGCTGCCTCAGCAGATCGCCTCGCGTCATCAGATACCGATCCTCGAGCGGCAACTGCATCGTGTAGCCGAGCGCGCCGAACCCGCGCTGCACGATGGAGATCTTGTGCACTGGATCGAGTCCCGGCAGCACGCTTGCGACGATCGCGTGGCCCGATTCGTGGTACGCGACGATCTCGCGCTCCTTGGTGCTCATGACGCGCTTCTTCTCGAGACCCGCGATGAGCCGATCGATGGCCGACTCGAAGTCTTTCATGCCGACCGACGTCTTGTCGTTGCGCGCCGCGAGCAGCGCCGCCTCGTTGACGAGGTTCGCGAGATCGGCGCCGGCAAATCCGGCCGTGCGCGCCGCGACCACCTTGAGGTCGACGTCGGAAGCGACCTTCACGCCCTTGGCGTGAATGCGCAGAATCTCCTCGCGTCCCTTCACGTCAGGTTTATCGACCAGCACCTGGCGGTCGAACCGGCCCGGACGGAGCAGGGCGGGATCGAGCACCTCGGGCCGGTTGGTCGCGCCCATGATGATGACGCCCTTCCGCGAGTCGAAGCCGTCCATTTCGGCGAGGAGCTGGTTGAGTGTTTGCTCGCGCTCTTCGTGGCTGCCGAGCGGACTCTGCACCCGTACCTTGCCCAGGGCATCGAGCTCGTCGATGAAGACGATGCAGGGCGCCTTGGCTTCGGCCTGTTGGAAGAGATCGCGGATGCGCGCCGCCCCGACGCCGACGAACATCTCCACGAACTCTGATCCGCTCAGGCTGAAGAAGGGCACGTGCGCCTCGCCGGCAACCGCGCGGGCGAGCAGCGTCTTGCCGGTACCGGGCGGCCCCACCAGCAGCACGCCCTTGGGAATCCGTCCGCCCAGGTTCGTGTACTTCTTCGGGTTCTTGAGAAACTCGACGATCTCCTTCAGCTCGTCTTCGGCTTCGTCGACGCCGGCGACGTCCGCGAACCGCACCTTCACCTCATCGTCGGCGTAAATCTTCGCGCGGCTCCGCGCGAACGACATCACTCCGCCTTCGGCGCCACTCATCCGCCGGAAGAAGAAGCCCCAGATGCCGATGAAGAACACCAGAGGAATGATCCAACCGAGCAGATCGGGCAGCCAGCGGTTGGCCATCTCGCCCTTGTATTTCACACCTTTGGCTTCGAGCTCCTCGATGAGCTTCGGGTCTTCGACCCGGGTCGTTGTGAACTCCTTGGACGCTTTTGGGTCGTTGTCCGCGGCCGGGTTGAGCGTGCCGCGAATGCTCTGCTCGGCGATCGTCACCTCGGCGACCTGGCCGTTCCTGAGCAGCGTCTTGAACTCGCTGTAGGGGAGCGTCCGGCCGTTCGGCAAGACGTAGTACATCTGTGCCAGGCCGAGCAGCAGCAGAAAAGCCAGGCCGTACCACAGCGAAGCCGCAGGCCGCGGGCCCACCGGCCGTTGACCGGAGCGATCGCGACCGCGCGGATTGAACCGGGGGCCGGGCTTGGGGGCTGGCATGGCTCAGTGTCGGTCGGGTGGGGCGGGTAGGGCAGGTTGGTCGGGTAGGAAAAACACAGAGGTTCTACCCACCTGACGTCCCAACCCACCTGACTTACCAGACCTACCAGATCGTTCCACCCCCATTATGCTCTCACCGGCTCGCGTTTCTCGAACACGAGCCCGTCGGCGCCGGCGCCGACCGTCACCGTCGCGCCCTCGAGGAAGTCGCCCTCGAGCACGCGCATGGCCAGCGGATCGAGCACCCGACGCTGAATCGTCCGCTTGAGCGGACGCGCGCCGTAGGTCGGGTCGTAGCCTTCGCGAACCAGCTGTTCCTTGGCCGCGTCGGTGAGCTCGACGTGGATTTTTCGTTCCGCCAGGCGCTTCATCAGCCCCGAGATCTGGATGTCGATGATCTTCTTCAAATGCTCCCGGCTGAGCGCGTGGAAGAAGATAATCTCGTCGATCCGGTTGAGGAACTCAGGCCGGAAGTGCGCGCGAAGGGCCTCCATCACCTGACGCCGCGTGCCTTCATCGATGCCGGCGACAGAACCCTGCTTCTTCGTGTCGAGTTCGCTGCCGACCAACGACCGTTCGGCAATGAACTGACTGCCAAGGTTCGACGTCATGATGACGACGGTGTTCTTGAAATCGATCGTCCGGCCCTTGCCGTCGGTGAGGCGGCCGTCATCGAGCAACTGGAGGAGGACGTTGAGCACTTCCGGATGCGCCTTCTCCACTTCATCGAAAAGCACCACGGAGTACGGGCGACGGCGGACCGCTTCGGTGAGCTGACCGGCTTCCTCGTAGCCGACGTATCCGGGAGGCGCACCGACCATCCGTGAGACGGTGTGCTTTTCCTGATACTCCGACATGTCGATCCGGATCGTCGCCTGCTCATCATCGAACAGGAACTCGGCCAGCGCGCGCGCCAGCTCGGTCTTGCCCACGCCGGTCGGGCCCAGGAAGAGGAAGCTGCCGAGCGGCCGGTTCGGATCCTGCAGCCCCGCGCGGGCGCGGCGGATGGCATTCGCCACGGCGTTGATCGCTTCGTCCTGACCGATGACGCGCAGGTGGAGGCGTTCCTCCATGTGAATGAGCTTCTGGACCTCCCCTTCCATCAGACGGCTCACGGGGATGTGGGTCCACTTGCTCACGACCTCCGCGATGTCTTCCTCGTCGACTTCTTCTTTCAGCATCCGCGTGTGTTTCTGGAGCTCGGCGAGGCGTGTTTCTTCGTCCTTGATGCGCTTCTCGAGCTGTGGCACGGCCCCGTACTGGAGCTCCGACGCCTTGGTGTAATCGCCCGCCCGCTGAGCCCGTTCGATCTCGAGCCTCAGCGCTTCCTGCTCTTCTTTCAGTTTTCGAGACCGCTGAATCGCTTCCTTTTCCTGCTGCCAGTGGGAAGCGACGCGTCCGCGCTCCTCTTTGAGGTCCGCCAACTCCTTTTCGAGCTTGGCGAGACGTTCCTTCGACGCCTTGTCCTTCTCCTTGCGAAGCGCCTCTCGCTCGATCTCGAGCTGCATGATCCGCCGCTCGAGCTCGTCGAGCTCGGCCGGCATCGAATCAATCTCCATGCGGAGCTTGGAGGCCGCTTCGTCGACGAGATCGATCGCCTTGTCCGGCAGGAACCGATCGGAGATGTAGCGGTTCGACAGCACCGCGGCGGCGACGAGCGCCGCGTCTTTGATCTTGACGCCGTGATGAAGCTCGTAGCGTTCGCGCAGGCCGCGCAGGATGCTGATCGTGTCCTCAACCGTCGGCTCGCTGACCATGACCGGCTGGAACCGGCGTTCGAGCGCTGCGTCCTTTTCGATGTACTTCCGATATTCGTCGAGCGTCGTCGCGCCGATGGTGTGGAGCTCACCCCGTGCGAGCATCGGTTTGAGCATGTTCGACGCGTCGATGGACCCCTCGGCGGCGCCGGCGCCGACCACCGTGTGAAGCTCGTCGATGAACAGAATCACCTGGCCCTGTGCGTCGACAATCTCCTTGAGCACCGCCTTGAGCCGCTCTTCGAACTCCCCGCGGTACTTCGCGCCGGCGACGAGGCTCCCCATATCCAGCGCGACAATCCGCTTGTTCTTGAGGCCCTCGGGCACATCGCCGCGCACGATTCGTCCGGCCAGCCCTTCGACGATGGCGGTCTTCCCCACGGCGGGTTCGCCGATGAGGACCGGGTTGTTCTTGGTCCGGCGTGACAGTACCTGGATCACGCGCCGGATTTCCTCGTCCCGCCCGATGACTGGATCCAGCTTGCCCCTGCGCGCCAGCTCCGTGAGATCGCGTCCGTACCGCTCGAGAGCCTGATACGTGCCTTCGGGATTCTCGTTCGTCACGCGCTGCGAACCGCGGACGCCGGTGAGCGCCTGAAGGATCGTGTCGCGCGTCACGCCGTGCTGCTTCAGCCACTGTGCGCCCGGGGAGCGGCCGCCTTCGTCGGCGAGGACGATGAAGAGATGCTCCGTGCTGACGTACTCGTCCGTGAGGCGCTCGGCTTCGGCCTCCGCCTGGTCGGTGACCCGCTTCAGACGCGGCGACATGCCCGGCTCCGCGCCGCCGTACGCCTGCGGCAGCTTCTTCAACAGCTCGCGAGCCCCGCGGGCGACGATGGCCGGATCGACGTTCATCTTCCGCAGCAGTTCGGGGACGATGCCCTCGCGCTGCTCGACGAGCGCGACGAGGAGATGCTCCGGCTCGAGCTGCGGATTGTTGCTCTGCCGCGCCAGCTCGATCGCGGCGGCGACGGCTTCTCGCGCTTTTTCGGTGTATTTATTGATATTCATGGCCGGGCTCCGGCGGGCCTAATAAGGCCCGCCCTTACGTACGTGGTCGTCTTCATCACGAAGTCACGAAGGGCACGAAGCACACGAAGGGCTTTTGTACAAAGAAAAACTTCGTGATCTTCGTGACGCTTCGTGCCTTCGTGATAAGCGTCCGTGGACTATGCCGCTGTGTGTTTGGCCCCCTTCTCAAGCTTCTGCAAC
>QHWL01000238.1 GCA_003222555.1 Acidobacteriota bacterium
AGCTGTCGACGACCGTCCAACAAGAGCTACGATCGAACGTCGCTTTGAACGTCGGGTACTTCCGCACGTGGTGGGGCGCGTTCACGGCCACTGACAACCAAGCGCTCGGACGGGGGGACTTCGACCCGTACTGTATTACAGCGCCGGTCGACTCGCGGCTGCCTGGCGGTGGCGCCAACCAGATCTGTGGTCTGTTCGACGTGACACCCGCGAAGTTCGGGCAGACTCACAATGTCGTCACGCACGCGTCGAACTACGGCAAACAGACAGAGGTTTACAACGGCGTCGATGTCGGGATCAACGCACGGCCCAAGCCAGGCCTAGTCCTCCAGGGTGGAGTGAACGTGGGACGTACGGAGACGAACAACTGCGAGGTGGTGTTGGGACGACCGCAGATTTCGTTCGTCGGACCCTCGGGTTCGAGCGTTACCGAGCCTCTATCCCCAGCGTTCTGCGATGTCGTCACACCGTGGCTCTTCCAGCTGAAGTTGTCGAGCACGTTCGGCCTGCCCAATGGCTTCCGGACGGGCCTCATGTATCAGAACATCCCGGGGATCCCGATTTACGCGACCTATGTCGCCACGAACGCGCAGATCGCACCGTCGCTTGGCCGTAACCTCTCGGCGGGCGCTCGCGGCACGGCGACGATCGATCTGATCCCGCCGCAGACGCAGTTCGAGGACCGCATCACGCAGCTCGACATCCGCTTCAGCCGGGTGTTCAGAATCCAAAAGCAGCGGGTCGAAGCGCAGTTCGACATCTACAACGCGCTGAACGCGAGCCCGATTTTGTCGATTAACACGCGATACGGATCGGCGTGGAAGACGCCGACCGAGATCCTGGCGGGACGCCTTCTCAAGTTCGGCGTCCAGGTCGACTTCTGACACCCGAGCCGGATCGCCGTGAAGGAGGAATCATGAGACTGCTGGTGGGAACATTGACGGCGCTGGTCGTCGTCAGCGCGCTGGCCGCGAACGCGGTCCGCGCGCAGAAGGAGACGTCGCACGGCGCGGCGTCCCACACGGTCACAAAAGACGACTACAACCGCTGGAAGACCGAGCTTTCCAACTGGGGACGATGGGGCAAGGACGATCAGCTGGGCGCGCTGAACCTGATCACCCCCGCGAAGCGCCGCCAGGCGGCGGCGATGGTCAAGGAGGGTGTGACGGTCTCGCTGGCGGTCGACGCGAACCTGCAGAAGGGCGCAGCGCCCAACGCGGTTGCGCCGTACGAGCGTATCGTGTTCCAGAGCGGACCGGGAGGGGCCGCGGACCGGCTGGCGATCTCGTTCCACGGCAGCTCAGTGACCCACCTCGACGCCTTCGCCCACCGTTTCTTCGATGGCAAGATGTGGAATGGGTTCTCATACGAGGAGGTCACGACAGAGAAGGGCGCGGCGAAGAACTCTATCTACAACTTTCACAGCGGCATCGTCACCCGCGGCGTCCTGATGGACATTCCCCGGCTGAAGGGGGTCGACTACCTGGAGCCGGGGACCCGGATCTATCCGGAAGACCTCGAGGCGTGGGAGAAGACGGCCGGGTTCAAAGTGTCGGCTGGCGACGCGCTGTTCATCCGCACGGGACGATGGGCTCGGCTGAAGAAGGTGGGTTCGGAACGCGACCAGGCGGGGCTCGACGCGTCGGTTATCCCCTGGCTCAAGAAACGCGATGTCGCGCTGCTCGGCAGCGAGCACCCGCAGGACGCGACGCCATCCCCCGGAGACATCCCGAGGCTCGCGGTTCACGACTTTGTCCTCATCGTCCTCGGAGTGCCCTTGTTCGACAACTGCAGCCTCGACGCGGTGGCAGAGGCAGCGGCTGCGCGAAACCGGTGGGAGTTCATGCTGACGGCCGCACCTCTGCCAGTGCCGGGCGGAACGGGGTCCCCGCTGAACCCGCTCGCCGTGTTCTGAGCCAAGGGGTCCAGACACCCTCCGTTACCATCCGCGTAGGTTCTCGCATTCGTGTCGGAAGAGTTGATAGGGGGTACTTTGAGAACGATCATCGGTCGGATTGCCGTTCTTGTGATCCTCGCGGCTGTGGTCGCTCGCGCCGACGACTGGCCCGAAATCCGCGGCAAGGGACGCCTCGGCGTCTGGAACGAGTCTGGAATTCTTGAGAAGTTTCCGGAGAGCGGCCTGAAGGTGCTCTGGCGCACGCGCATCAAGGGCGGCTTTTCGGGGCCTTCCGTCGTGGATGGGCGCGTGTTCGTCATGGACTTCACCGAAACCCAACGTCCTCGGGGAACGGAACGCGCGCTGGCGCTCGACGAAAGAACCGGGAAGATTCTGTGGACGCGCGAATGGCCGGTTGACTACCGCGGAATGTCGTATCCCATCGGTCCGCGCGCGACGCCGACCGTGGACGGCGATCGCGTGTACTTCGCAGGCGCCGACGGCAAACTGTTCTGCCTGAACGCGAAGACAGGCGACATCATCTGGCAGAAGGACTACGCCGCCGATTACGGCGCCGACCGCGCGAAATGGGGCTGGGACTGGGGGTTTGCCAGCGCGCCGCTCGTCGACGGCAATCGCCTGATCTGCCTGGTCGGCGGCCAGCCGGATGCCAAAGTCGTCGCCTTCGACAAGGTCACGGGCAAGGAAATCTGGCGCGCGCTTTCGTCGGAGACGGAGCTTGGCGTCGCGCAGCCGATCGTCATCACCGCCGGCGGCGCGCAGCAACTGATCATCTGGTACCCGGGAGCGGTCGTGTCGCTGGATCCTGTGACCGGCAAACGTTACTGGGAACAGCCGTACAAAGTGGGCGCGTCGATGACCGTGCCGACGCCGGTGCAGGACGGCTCGTTGCTGTTCCTCACCAACTTCTATAACGGACCGCTGATGCTCACGCTGGATGAGAAGAAGCCAGCCGCGACCGTCCTCTGGAAGGGCAACAGCGACAACGAAATTCAAACCGACGGGCTCCATTCGGTGATTTCGACGCCCGTGCTCATTGGCGATTACATTTATGGGTTGTGCAGCTACGGCCAGTTTCGGTGTCTTCGGGCAAAGACGGGCGAGCGCATCTGGGAATCGCAGGCGGTGACAAGGGAGCGGGCGCGATGGGCTCAGGGTCTCATCGTCCGCCACGGCGACCGGTTGTTCATCAACAACGACCGCGGCGAGCTGATCATCGTGAAGCCGAGCCCGGACGGCTACCAGGAGATCAGCCGGACGCACCTGCTCGCGCCCACCTCACCGCCCGGAAACCGGCGCGAGCTCGTTCACGTGAACTGGTCTCATCCCGCGTACGCCAACCGGCACATCTACGCGCGCAACGACGAAGAGATCATCTGCGCCTCGCTGGCTGCCGACGGCAGCTGACATTCTGGAGGCGGTCATGAAGGGGATCCTCGTGGTGAGCGCGCTCATGACGGTGGGCATGTTGCTCCCTGCGGCGGCCGGTGATCAGAGCCAGCCGCAAGGCTCCCGCATCGTCAGGATGCGCACGTTGAGGCCCGGAGACATCGTGTACGTGTTGCTTGGCGGCGGCGGCAATACGCTGGCGCTGATGCGTGAGGACGGCGTCGTCGTCATTGACACGAAACTACCCGGCTGGGGCCAGCCGATCCTCGACGCCATCCAGGCCGCAACCGACAGGCCGGCGACGATGATCATCAACACCCACTTCCACGCGGACCACACCGGCGGCAATGTCGAGTTTCCGACGGTCACCGAGATCGTCGCACACGAGCGGACGAAGGCCCACATGCAGCAGATGGACGCCTTCAAGGGATCGAACGCCAGGTTTCTGCCGAACATGACGGTCACCGGGAAGAAAACGACATTGTTCGATGGGCCCGACCGCATCGATCTGTACCACTTCGGCGCAGGACATACCGACGGCGACCTCGTTGTCGTGTTCCCGGAGAAGCGCATCGCCTATTTCGGGGATCTGTTCCCCTCGAAGGCCGCCCCCTTCATTGACACCGCCAACGGCGGGAGCGGCGTGGCATTCCCGCAAACGCTGGCGAGCGCTGTGGCGGAAATCAAGGGGGTCAATCAAGTCGTCACTGGCCACGAGGAGGGCCTGGTGACGGAACGAGACCCGAGCGCCGTCTCCGTCGACATCACCACGCCTCGCACGATGAGATGGAGCGACGTGCAGGAGTACGCTGACTTCAACCGCGATTTTCTGGCGGCGGTTCAGGAAGCGCGTCAGGCGGGCAAGACCGTCGACGAGGCGGCGGCGACGCTCCGGCTGCCCGAGAACTACAAAGCGTACGATATGCGACGTGCGAAGGCCAACGTCGAAGCGATCTACAGCGAGTTACGGAAGTAACCGAACAGACTGTGGTTCGCCTTCACGACGTCAGCTGCGGGGACGGCGCCTGCGGCTGAGCGATGACGACCGGCGTCGGCTCGCCGTGCACGCGCACCGATTGGGCGGTCGCGGGTTGCCGTCAGGTCGCCACGATCGTCACGCCCGACACGATTCTCCGGTGGCATCGGCAGCTCATCGCGCGTAAATGGACGTACGCGAAGGAGGAGGACCTGATGACAGCGCGCAACAGATACCAAGTGCGTGCAGCGTTGCTCGCGGCGGCCATGGCCTGTGCCGCCCCGTGGCTCGTCCACACGCAGGGCCAGGGCAGTCAGGTTTCTATCGACGCCGTTGACATCGGCGGGACGGTCACGAGCGCGAAAGGTCCCGAAGCCGGCGTGTGGGTCATTGCCGAGACCACAGAGCTTCCCACGAAGTTTGCGCGAATCGTGGTCACCGACGACCGCGGACGCTATGTCCTGCCGGACCTGCCGCGTGCGGTCTACCAGCTGTTCGTGCGCGGGTACGGGCTGGTCGATTCTCAGCGGGTGGCAGGC